>JAGIAF010000060.1 GCA_017745015.1 Bdellovibrio sp.
CTCCACTGACACGTTGTAAACTGACGGGGCCAGAATTGATCGAAGAACCTGAGCTCGCGTTTTAGTTTGCTGGAGATGCCGGAACTAGATCTGCTTCGTAATAGCAAGCAGCCTGCAAGACTCCTGCCCTGAAGGCTTCTTCTTGCATTTGCACGCGCACGCCTCGCTGAGTGCGTTCGAAATAAACTCGCTCGTTATTCTTATTTCCCGTAGACCAAGTGCCACGAACATTATAGGCCCATCCCTCCGCTCCAAACGTGGCAGCAAAAGCTCCGGCGCTATCTTTATCATTGCGACGGTCATAGTTTTGCACGGAGTGCTTTGACTCTCTATATGCCGAAACAAATTTTATCATATGAGTTTCATTGGGCGCGCTGCCTATCTCAATGTTCAAAGCTTTCAATTTTTCAAACTGATAAAGATTGCACATTCTGCTGCGGAATGATCTTACTCGCGGTAAACCTTCCACGACATAGCTCCCGACAAAAACATCGAAGGGATCTGAAGTGATCGCGAAAGCACTGGGGCTGGCGCAAAGGACTGCGAAAGCTGCGGCAATAAGTTTCGTCATATAATCTCCTTACAATCTAAATGGCGCGACCGAAGAGGTTGATGATCGTTCGGCTGTTTGAAAAAGTCAGATAAAGACGACCATTATCCATGCCTTTTTGATGAGGCCAGTACGTGATACGCACTGTGCACTGTTGACCTACCGGCAAACTGTCAGGGCAATTCGTATAAGCATTAAATTCCATTCCTGCGATATCCATACGACGAAGCTCTGTGGGAGCATCGCCTTTTGCTGTGAGAGTGAAATCCACATAGACACGAGAGTTCACAAAGACAGAACCAAAGTTATAGGAAAGCACCGTATCTCCTCCGCCGGCTGCGAAGGACATCGATTGTGGAGTCACTACCTCGACTTGAGATTCGGCGAAAGCGACAAAAGGTACGACAGAAACTAAGAGAATCAGGATTAGATTTTTCATTGATGGTCCCTCTTAGAAAAGTCTAACTCACTTTTTCCAGCCGGCAACCAGACTAACTCCGCAAGTCACAAAAAAAGTGGCAGGCACCTCTTAACATTTGTTATGATGTTGAGTATCGCAGGAGATCCAATGCCTAAATACTTATTTTTGTGTCTTCTGACTCTGACGGCCTGTGGGCCTCTTGAACCTTACTACGGCAGCGTCACTAACTCAGATTCAGGTAACAGCTCCCTTGGAGTTGATAATCCCAATAGTGCTCAAGCACTCAGTATTATCAATCAACGATGCACTTCATGTCATGGAAGCACGGGCGGCCCAGGCAATGTCTATAATCTTCTCGACGTCACTCACCTTGTGAGCTCGGGATTGATCGTACCCGGGGCACCGAAGCAATCTTTTTTATTCACAGAGATCTCCAGTGGCTCGATGCCGCCGGGAAATCCCTTGTCGGACTCTGAACAAAACACGATTCAACAGTGGATCTTAGCGGGCAACACACCGACGCCGCCGGCGCCGACTCCAACACCTGCACCAAGCCCAACGCCGAAGCCATCTCCGTCTCCGTCCCCGTCACCATCGCCCACTCCAACGCCTCCCACAGATCCGGCAGCATCCTTTGCTTATATCGAGAAAACGATCCTGGGTCCTAAGTGCACGGCCTGCCATTCGGGTTCTCGCGGTTCTGGCGGATATACGTTTGATACCTACAAAGGCACGATGAAAGCGGTGAACACAAAATCACCAAGCTCAAGCAAGCTCTATACAATTACTCACAGTGGAGAAATGCCGCCAAGTTCAAGCAAGCGGCTGAATTCAACTCAGGAAAATTTAATTTTGCAGTGGATTCAAGAGGGCGCGAAGAATAACTAACGCAGAATGGACGTAAAAAATTACCATGCACCTTTATCTACTACTTCCGCATCGGCAGCTGCCTGCGTCGCAAAAAAAGAAGCAGGCACTTTTTCTCCAGAATGATTCCAAAGTCAGTTAAGATTCCATAATGCGCATACGTTCTGCTCTACAAGAAGAAGCACAGCAACTTTCTGAACTCGCTTTCAGATCAAAGAGTATTTGGCCCTATGAAAAATCTGCGCTGAACGAATATCGCCAAGAACTGGAAGTTTTTAAGGAAGACATTCTTGCTGATTCAGTCTACGTCGCCGAAGTAAATGACAACATCGTCGGCTTTTATGGATTGTCCTCCGAATCCAATAAAGAACGCCTCTATTTTCTATTTGTAGAGCCATCCTTCATCGGTAAAGGAATTGGAAAGGCTCTGTGGATGCATGCAGTTGCGAAGGCCAGAGACAGACGATGGACTGCCCTTTCTTTTTACGCAGACTCGCACGCTGTCGATGCCTTTTACAAATTTCAAGGTTGCAAAATAATCGGAGCTTTAGACTCTAAGCTAGGCCCATTAACCGAGATGAAATTTAAGCTTTAAAAGAAGCTCTTTTTAAGATTCACCACCGCATCGGAGAGGGAGTGTGTCGCAAAAAAAGAAGCAGGCACCTTTTAATAAAAAAGCCACCTCGAAGGTGGCTTTTTTATTTCCTCGCTCCGAGAGCAGAGGTTGATCAAAAGTGGTCAGATGCAAGGCGGAGGTTGGTTCCAGCGCGGAGGCGTACTCCAAGTACGTCGCAGCGATGGAAGCGGCCGACAACGAAGTCAGATGGCCGCTTACTCCGGCGAAGCCGGAGTGCAGACCAGTCGATCGACTAAATACCCTGCTTGTGGCGTTCTTCGTCGTCGACGTGCGTTTGGATTCCGCCTTTAAGTGAAGGACGGTATGCCAAATGATTGATGTCGTAGATGAACTGGCCGCCGTTTACTGCTGGCGTTTGCCATTCAGGTCCCAAGCGGATGGCGTCTACTGGGCAGGCTTCTTCACAGAAACCGCAGAATACGCAGCGAAGAATGTCGATTTCATAGCTGATTGGGAACTTTTCAACCGATGGGTCGTTATGTTCAGCAGCCGTGATTTTGATACACTCCGCAGGACAGTTTGTCGCGCACAACATACAAGCTGTGCAACGAAGAGATCCGTCTTTTTTAACAGTTAGAACGTGATTACCTTTGAAGCGAGGAGAGTATTCATACTTTTCCTCTGGGTAGTTCAAAGTCATCATCTTCTTGCGGTTCAAAAGATTCGTTACCAAGTGTTTCATGGTAACGTTCAAACCACCTAAGATCCCCGGCAAGTACCATTTGGACTTTTCAGAGTTATTTTGCACTACGCTCATAGGCTACCTCTTCTAAATACGAACTCATTCTTCTTACGAGCTTCCAACTCAACTTGGTCCGCACGTTGGTTCATAGGTTTGAACTCGTTACCAGAAGCTGGAATCGCCAAGTTCTTACCTGCAAGCAACAACGCTGCTTCAGTCAAAGTCAGAGCTTCAGAAACGATTGTCGTCGCTTTTTTGAACTTCTGCTCAAGACCCGCGTGGTTGATGAACGTACCGTCTTTTTCAACGAACGTTTTAACAGGGATCAACCATACGTTACCAGGCAAGTTCGTCAAAGCTTCGTGTTTCGTCGCTTGCATCCATACGATGTTTTGCGCTTTAGAAAGTTCTTTCACGCGCTCTGCAAAGTCTGGGAATGCTGCCATGTTTTCTGGGCCCGCAACAACCACAGTTTTGATGGAACCGTTTGCAAGACCTGCAGACAAGTCATTCCATGTTGCTGTGATACCGTGTTTTTCAAGAACTTTAAGAAGACCTTTTGTATTCGGATTTTTATCACCACGAAGCAAAAGACCGTCAAAGCTGTCGAAAGATTCTTTGTTGTTGATCCAGAAGAATACTTTTTTAGTTTTGAATTCGTTAACGAATGTACCAACGATCGCTTCGAACTCTTCAACAGTATATTGCGCTGTCAAAACAAGAGCCAAAGAATCGCCTGCAGAAGCTTTTACTACTTCCGCAGCTGCTTTCGCCGCTGCACCACCGTGAACTTCCTTCCAAGTACCACCCTGACGGATCATACCTTTAGCAAGACGGTGTTCTTTGTTTACGAATTTATAGATGTCACGACCTTCATCGCACATCCAGTGACCGTTCACTTGCTCGTTGTAAGCAGGTTTAACGCGGAAGAAACCTTCCTTGTTGTAGTAAACCTTCACGTTACAGCCAGTTGAGCAACCGTTACATACAGTTTCAGCATCTTTTAGATACCAAACGCGCTGACGGAAACGGAAGTCTTTAGAAGTCAAAGCACCTACAGGGCAGATGTCTACCGTGTTCAAAGAGTACTTGTTATCCAAAGGCATACCGTCGTGAGTACCGATTTCAGTGCGGTCACCACGGTTGAATAGACCCAACTCATTTGTTTTAGAAACTTCTTCAGTGAAACGAACGCAGCGAGAGCAAAGGATGCAACGCTCAGAATCCAAAACTACTGTCGGACCCAAGTCTACAACCTTGTGTTTCTTCTGCTTGTGCTCAGCCATTTCTGGATCGTACTTACCGTACTCCATGTATTGGTCTTGCAATCCGCACTCACCGGCTTGGTCACAGATAGGGCAATCCAAAGGATGGTTGATCAAGTGGAAGTCCAAACCCCACTTCACAGCGTCTTTAACTTTTTCAGACGTGTTGTTGATCTTCATGCCTTCAGTAACCATTGTGTTACACGCGATCTGAACACGTGGATTTCCTTCGATCTCCACCATGCAAAGACGGCAAACACCCGCAACACTTAGACCCGGGTGCCAGCAGTAGTGAGCGATACGATCGCCAGACTGTTGCATCGCCTCGATGATCGACGTGCCTTCTTTTACTTCGACTTCTTTGCCATTAATGGTGCATTTCGGCATATGTCGTTCCTTTTACTTTCGAGCGTCCTTCGCGAACGTAGAATTCAAATTCATCTCTAAACTTAGTTACAAAGCTCAATACCGGCAAAGCAGCAGCGTCTGAAAGAGCGCAGATTGTTTTGCCTTTCATGTTGTCAGCAACTTTGATCAACAAATCGATATCTTGAAGACGGCCACGGCCTTCCAAGATTGAGTGAAGGATCTTGTTCAACCAACCTGTACCTTCTCTGCATGGAGTACATTGACCGCATGATTCGTGAGCGTAGAAGTGAGTCAAAACACCCAACATATCAACCATACATTGAGAGTCGTCCATCACGATAACAGCGCCGGAACCCAACATTGTGCCCAAGCCTGCAAGTGATTCGTAATCTAGGTTTGCTTTGCCAACTTCTTCCGCAGTCAAAACTGGAGCAGAAGAACCACCAGGGATGATCGCTTTCAATTTGCGACCTGGTTTCATGCCACCGCACTCTTTATTGATCAAATCGATCAATGGGTAGCCCAATGGAACTTCGTAGTTACCCGGCTTCACAACGTTACCAGATACAGAGAACAATTTAGTTCCTGCTGATTTCTCAGTTCCGTGTTTGCGGTAAGCTTGAGCGCCATCTTTAATGATGTAAGTTACTGCTGCCAAAGTTTCTACGTTGTTCACGATAGTTGGTTTGCGCAAGTAACCTTGAACCGCTGGGAATGGCGGTTTCAATTTTGGCTGGCCTTTCAAGCCTTCCAAAGAAGAGATCATACCTGTCTCTTCACCACAGATATACGCGCCGGCACCACGGTACACATCAAGGTCAAAGTCGAAACCTGTACCCATGATGTTTTTACCTAGAAGACCTGCATCGTATGCTTCTTTGATTGCTTTGTTCAAAACTTCGATCGGGTAAACGTATTCACCCCGAACGTAGATGTAACCTTTGTGTGAACCGATAGCGAAAGCAGAGATAATCATACCTTCGATCAATTGATGAGGAGCGCGCTCCATCATCATACGGTCTTTAAATGTACCTGGTTCACCTTCATCGGCGTTGCAAAGGAGGTAACGAGGTTCGCCATTTTTAGGCAAGAATCCCCATTTCATACCCGTCGGGAAACCTGCGCCGCCACGACCGCGAAGACCAGAAGCCTTCACTTCATCGATGATTGCTTGCGGTTGCATCTTCAAAGCTTTCGGCAAAGTTTCGTAACCGCCTTTAGCTTTGTAACCCGCAAGAGTTTGGTACTCTGGCAAATGATAGTGCTCTGTAAGAACTTTGATCTCAGCCATTATCTCATACCTCTCAACAAGTTCATCGCTGATTCCGGAGTCAATTTCTCATGATAAGTATCATTTACTTGCATCATCGGAGCTGTTCCGCATGAACCCAAGCACTCAACTTTTGAAATCGTGAAGCGACCATCAGAAGTCACTTCGTCGTATTTCACACCCAACTCTTTGCAGATGTGGTGAGCCATCTCGCGACCGCCTTCAAGAGCGCAGGAGATGTTCGTGCAAACCTGAACATGGTATTTACCAACAGGTTTTTGGTTGAACATAGTATAGAACTTAAACACTTCGTTGATACGAGCTTCAGGAATGTCCATCACTTGAGACAAGTGACGGATCATATCTGGAGTGATGAAGCCTTTATTTTCTTTTTGAGCAATATAAAGACTTGGAATAATCGCAGACTCTTTCGCTTCGTAGCGAGCGAGTTCTTTTTTTACGTTAGCCAAGCCTTCTTCAGAAAGTTTAAACATTTATATGTTCCTCTTTTTCCTTCAACTTCTTCCGCCTTCGCTTCTTAGCTACGGCGGATGAGCTGACCTAGCGGTCTAGCTCACCGGCGATAAGATTCATAGAAGCAACCGTCGCGATCGCATCGGCCAACATCGCACCTTTCACTACCGTCGGGAACGACTGATAGATCGCGAAGCATGGTGGACGAACTTTCAAACGGTACGGGTTCGCAGAGCCGTCGCTTACGAGATAGAAGCCCAACTCACCGTTGGCTACTTCTGTCGCATCGTAAACTTCGCCTACTGGTGGACGAAGACCTTTGATCACCAACATGAAGTGGTTCATCAAACCTTCGATATTACCGTAAACGTCTTTTTTCTCTGGAAGAACGATACCTTTATCGCGGATCGTGTAATCGCCCGCTGGAACGTTTTTGCAAACTTGTTCAATGATACGTACAGATTGGCGCATTTCTTCGAAACGAACCAAGTAACGATCATAGATATCGCCTGAAGTTCCAACTGGAACGTCGAAATCAAGTTGGTCATATCCATAATATGGAGTTGCTTTACGCAAATCCAAGTTCACGCCAGAAGCGCGAAGCATTGGGCCTGTGTAACCCCATTGAATAGCATCTTGAGCTGATACTGGGCAGATGCCACGAGTACGTTGGATGAAGATTTTATTATCAACAACCATACCCGCCATCTCGTCAGTTCCACGGCGAAGCTCTTTACAAAGAGCCAAAACTTCGTCGAACCAGCCTTCCGGTGCGTCTTGAGCCATACCACCGACGCGAGTCATAGATACAGTCAAACGAGCGCCGCAAAGTTTTTCGAACAAACCGTAAACTTGCTCACGCAAACCGAACATATAGAAGAATGAAGTCAAGGCACCCAAGTCCATCGCACCAGTACCGATAGCAATCGTATGGTCGATAACGCGAGAAAGTTCAGCCAAGATGATACGCATTGCTTGCGCTTTTGGCGGAATTTCTACACCCAACAGACGCTCAACCGCTTTACAGTAACCAATGTTGTTCATTGGAGCCGAGCAGTAGTTCAAACGGTCTGTGTAAGGGATCACTTGGTTGTACGGATGAGTCTCCGCCATTTTTTCAAAGCAACGGTGAAGATATCCGATTTCGTTGTTACAACGAACGATCGTCTCGCCGTCCATCTCAGCCATCACACGAAGAGTACCGTGCATCGCTGTATGGGCAGGACCGATGTTCAATGGAACGTATTTATCATTCAACACGTCACCAGGAGAACCCGGTTCGTTGTTGAAGTGAATTGGCAAAGAGTTCGTGCAAGGCTGTTGCAGATCCGCTTCGTAGTCTTTACGAAGAGGGTGACCCACGAATTGGTGGTGAGTCAAAATTCTGCGCAAGTTCGGATGACCGTCAAAAACGATACCGAACATGTCGTACGCTTCACGCTCAAACCAGTCAGCACCACGCCAAGCGTTCAATGCTGTACCGATAGACTCACCCTCGCCCACTTGCGCTTTGATACGCAAACGAGAAGAGTCTTTTGAAGAGAACAAGTTGTAAACGACATCAAAACGTTTATCGCGAGTCGGATAGTCCGCGCCGCAAATATCCATCAAGAAATCGAACTGACCTGATTCTTTCAAGAACATCAAAAGATTTGGTACGTCTTCTTTTGGAACTTCAAGAACGTCATCGCCTACAGCGTGAATGAATTTGAAGTTCTCAATTTTGAACTTACCCGCAAGAAGTTGTTTTAAATTCTCAAGCTTGTTCATATGGGCTCTTCCAGTTGTCTTTCCACGGGCGTGGAGTGTGATCAGCGATCATTTTTTGCAAAGCCATGATACCGTCCATCACCGCTTCCGGTGTTGGAGGGCAACCTGGGATGTACACGTCAACAGGGATAACTTTGTCTACACCTTGAAGAACGTGGTAAGCGCGGTAGAAACCACCAGAGCTTGCACATGCGCCCATTGCGATGACGTATTTTGGTTCTAGCATTTGTTGGTAGATACGAGTGATGACCGGAGCCATTTTCTCTGTGATCGTTCCCGCAACAACAAGAAGATCGGCTTGACGAGGAGAGAAACGTGCAACCTCAGCTCCGAAACGAGCTAAGTCATATTTCGGTCCCATCACCGACATGAATTCGATACCGCAACAAGCAGTACCATAAGGCATTGGCCACAAAGAGTTCTTACGACCCCACGCTACGATGTGATCTAACTTCGATGTGAACGCAATATCTCGCGACATATCATCTGCTGCTTGAGTTCCGAGCGCGTTCGCCGAACCCTGCACTTGATCGTTGTGCATAAATACACCTCTGCAATTTCAATTAGCTATCATTAAGTAATTACTGAAAATCCGTAATCCTGACAACTAGATATATGATTATAGAGGATGCAGTGGTCTTCTTCAACGCGCCCTTCCAAAAGGCGAATACAGTCGCAATTGAAATTGATTCTCCACTCGTTTCCGAACAGACTCAAATTTCCACCCAACATCAGTCGAGAAATATGCTTTGTGTCCTCACAATGCACCCGCATTTCTTGGCGCACTGAAAGGAGATCTCATGAATAAGATGGCTGCATACATCTCTTCCGCCATTCTTGTTTTTGCTTTGGGCGCAAAAGCTCAGCATAAAACGCAAGATTTGCTTATTAAGTTAGCACCTGGAGTTGTTGAGTTTGAGTTACCAGGCGCAAAGGTCGAAAAAATCACAGAAAATTGGGTTCGCGTTCAAGCCCCTCGCAATTTGAACCTTGTGCATTTGGCAAAAAATCCTGCGATTGAGTACGTGCAACCGAATTTCAAAATCAAGTTGCCGGAGGATTACTCCATTCAAGATTCATTGCGTCGTGCAGCGTTGGCTAAAATGCTTCGTCGCAATCCGCCGGAGCGCTTCGCAGTTCCTACCGACAACCCTGCTATTCCTGACGCTCCGCAAGCGACAACTGGACCTGATCCCCTCTTTCCAAAACAGTGGGGCATGTTGAACATCGGTGTGGAAGAAGCCTGGAAAGTGACGAAAGGCTCACAGGACATGATCGTGGCTGTTCTCGACACAGGCGTCGACTACACTCATGAAGATCTCGTGGCGAATCTTTGGAGAAATCCAAAAGAGATTCCAAACAACGGCATTGATGACGATGGCAATGGCTATATCGATGACGTGATTGGTTGGGACTTTGCCGCCAACGACAACAAACCCTATGACCTTACAATGGAACCACTGGACATCTTGTTTAAAGGTGGAAACCCCGGCCACGGCACTCACTGCGCCGGCAATGTGGCCGCTCGCGGAGACAATGGCAAAGGTATCGCGGGTGCCGCTCCAAATGTAAAGATCATGGCTTTGCGTTTCTTGTCTGAAAAAGGCGAAGGTACAACAGCCGATGCAATCAAAGCGATCAAATATGCCGTTGATAATGGCGCGAAAGTTCTGAGCAACTCTTGGGGCTCTGAAGGCGAAGATCCAAATGATGGCGCTGAAAACAAAGCTCTTCGCGATGTTATTCAATATGCACAAGACAAGGGCGCCTTGTTCATCGCAGCGGCGGGCAACGGTCACAGCGGTGTAGGTTATAACAACGATACGGATGCAAAACCTGGTTACCCTGCAAGCTATACAAATGAAAATATCATTTCAGTCGCGGCTATTGATTCCAAAGATCAATTGGGTTCGTTCTCAAACTGGGGACCGACAACCGTAGACATCGGCGCACCGGGTGTTCAGATTTTCTCTACGATGGTAGATAACAAATATTCTGATGTCGTGATTGATCTTTACGGATTCAAAGCGTACTGGGATGGCACTTCAATGGCTACTCCCCACGTTGCTGGCGCTGCAGCCCTTTACTGGTCGGCACATCCTGAGAAAGCATGGCAAGACGTGAAGGCTGCGATCTTGGGCTCAGCTAAGAAAGTAGATTCACTTCAAGGCAAAGTCGTCAGCGATGGCAAATTAGACGCTGCTGCTTTATTGAAGTTCTAAGCTCGAAGTTTAAATTCAGATTTTTTAAGGGAGCCATGATGGCTCCCTTTTTTTTATTTAGATTCCCCTGCGCTTCTTTGTATTTCCACAAGGACTTCCTCGGCTTTCAGATTCTTAATTTGTAAATTAACTCCATTTCTAAAACAGTTATTAACAGAATTTTTCATCGAGAAAGGAATCTCTATGCGCTTGCTTATTCCCGCTCTCTTGACTGCTTTTGTGGCGATATCCGCCCATGCCGAAAAGTTTAAATTGGATCCAGCCCACACGAATGTTCAGTTTCAAGTTCCGCACTTGGTGGTGTCTAAAGTTAAAGGACATTTCACTAAATTCGATGGTTCTTTTGATTTCGACGAAAAATCCATGAAGCTCGACAACGTGATGGTAACAATTCAAGCTGATTCGCTAAACACCAATGAGGCGGACCGTGACAAACATTTGCGCAGTCCGGATTTCTTTGATGTCACAAAATATCCCACTCTCACTTTCAAAGGCACGAAAGTTAACTACGACAACAACAAGCCCCATGAAATCGAAGGCGATCTCACGATTCACGGAGTGACTAAAAAAGTGAAATTGGAAATCGATTACAAAGGCGCGGTGACGGACCCTTGGAACAACCGCCGCGTGGCTTTCGAACTTGAAGGCAAAGTGAACAGAAAAGATTTCGGTTTAAAATGGAATAAAGCCATGGAAGCTGGCGGGTTTGTTGTCGGTGACGATGTGAAAATCGAAATTGAAGGCGAAGCCATTGCCGCCGCCGCTGCCCCTAAAAAATAAACTAAAAGGAGTCGCGTGATGAAGTACCAATCATCATCGTACAGAGTGGGAATGGGCTTACACCCTTCCCACTACAGCTATTTAGAACAACGCCCAGCCACGGAAGTTGCGTGGTTTGCAGCGTCCTCTGAAAAGTACTTGGATTCACGCGGTCGCGCCCTTGAAACTTTGCAACAGGTTCGCCAAGATTACCCCCTGGCTTTGCACGGCTCGGGAATGAATCTGGGAAATGCGGAGGGCTTGCATTTAGATTATTTAAAAAAGCTGCGCGAATTGATCGAACAGGTTGAACCCTTTGTCGTATCAGATCACGTGGCGTGGACTGGAACCTCGCACCATCACCTGCATGACCTTCTGCCCCTCCCGCACAATGAAGAGACATTGCAGGTTTTGGCGCGAAATATAGATCTTGCGCAAAGCCAATTAAAAACGGCGTTAGCGCTGGAGAATATCGCCTCTTACGTCAGCTATCGCAGCGACGATATGTCGGAGTGGGAGTTCATTTCTGAGCTCACTTGTCGCACAGGATGCAATTTGGTTTTAGACCTCAGTGCCGTGATGACAAACGCGCACAATCACCACTTTGATCCGTTGAAGTATCTTGAACACATTCCTATGGATCGCGTAGTGCAAGTGAATTTGGCTGGCCCGATTAAACAAGGTGGTTCGCTCTATAATACAAAAGCGACAGATGTACCAAATATCGTGTGGGAACTCTTCAAACAAGTGGCTCCACGCATACGCCATCTGCCCATCGCTATCGAACGCGAGCAAAATATTCCTGAATTCAGCGACCTTGAAATGGATGTGATCAAAGCCTCTTTTATCCTGGAGAATTCATATGAAGTTGAGCGAAGTACAGAACTTGTTTAAAAAACAGATACTGGCACCGCAAGCCGACCCACAAACTATCACAGATCTGAAGCCCGCAGGACATCTGCCGTTGAATGAAGCCTTTGAAGTGTATCATCAAGGTTATACCAACCGTCTGACCGAAGCTTTGAGCCGCACCTATGAAACTGTTCTGTGGGTCTTGGGTCACGATCTGTTCAACGATATCTGCGCTCGCTATATCGAATCGCAACCATCAGTGGCTTTCAACCTTGACGACTACGGCAGCACTTTTCCTGAATATCTGGTGAACACTTCTAAAACCAAAGGCATTCCATTCTTGCAGGATTTGGCAAGTTTTGAACGCCTTTATAAAGAGATCGACGAAGCGGCCACACCGAATCCTCTGCCAATAGAGCAAGTGCAAGAAATTCTGCACGCCCGCAATTTCAAAATTCGCTTTATTGATGCCATGGGTGTTTTCCAAAGCATGTATTCTGTGAGCGAGCTGTGGAAGCGTCGCAAAGAACCACCGTATATGTATGAAGACGTGAACTGGGGCAACCCCGAGAGTTTATTGATCTATAAGAAAGACAAACGTGTGATGGTACAGAACATCGATCCGGTCGATGCAGAAGTGATCTTGGAGCTGCAAGAAGGCAAGAGCGCTTCAGAAGCGCTCTCGGGATATGCGGATTTGATGACACCGGAAAGATCCCAAGCTCTATTTCAGTTACTGATGAAGGCTGGGGTTATTGACGATGTTACTTTGTGATCATTGTGCAATGTCCACTTCCGACGTCGGAAGTGCGGCCGACGCACTTCCATTTCAAAATTAAATACGCAGGCTATTTTCAAAGTCTTCTTCGTCGAATTCGATAAGGATAGCAGATGGTTCTAAAAATGCAAAAGCGACTCTTGCTTTCGCAAGGTCGCCTTTTGGATGGACCCACTTCCGCTTTTCGCGAAGGAGGTCCGAATGAACAACCGACATTGTTCTTATCGGCAAATTTTGAAACTTATAAAGCAGTTTCTGATGGTGCTTTTGGTTTTAATCAAAATAATCAAAGAACTGCTGTAAGATCCAAATTGAAAAACCTCTGGAACGTTTCTGTTTCGTCCCGAAGCTAGGTAACTAGCCCAGGACCAAGGATGGGACTGAAAATCCCGCGAGGTGGGCTCCACGGGGCCTTGCGAGGGCGCCTTGAAAAAGGTGACGCCTGCTTTCGCAAGGTCACCCTTCAATTACATACGAACGCTGGCGTTCGTAGCTCTTGAGAAGTCTTGTTGAGGGCCGCGCATTTGCACAGTCATTCCTGCCATACCTCGGCAGGTTTCAGAGCAATGGCGACAAGCATCCGCGCAACGAACCA
>JAGIAF010000061.1:0-8423 GCA_017745015.1 Bdellovibrio sp.
GCTCTGATCATTCTCTCTGAGCAATTCAGCAAGGCCGAGGCAAAAGATCAAGAGAAGATCTATAAGTTCTTAATGAAGAATCGCAAGGGTATCAACAACTGGGATCTTGTGGATACGGCGGCTCCGGCCATATTCAGTGTTTATCTTTATGAAAATGATCGCAGTATTTTGCCAACCCTCGCGAGATCCAAAAACCTTTGGGATCGTCGCATGGCCATGATGTCGACATTTCATTTTATTCGCCAAGGGGACTTCGAAGACACCTTGAAAATTGCCAAAATTCTTTTAAAGGATGACCACGACTTAATTCACAAAGCTGTGGGTTGGCTGTTGCGTGAAGTGGGCAAACGTGATGCTCAAGTAGAGAAGGCCTTTCTTGATAAATATGCATCAAAGATGCCGCGAACGATGCTTCGTTATGCCATCGAGAAGTTCCCTGAAAAAGAACGGAAATACTATTTAAACTTAAAATGAGAAATCAGCGGATTGCTTGCGGTTTCCGTATCAAGCACCGTCATAAAGTCATAACAATCAAGATCCGGATCGAACACCGGCTGCACGCACACCAAGGCTCCAGCCATAAGATAGGCGCGCAACAGACTTGGCAAAACTCTGCGCTTGGCGGTTTTCGAAGGCCCGCGCAGATCTGACATCTCCATCACCACCGCTTGCGACGAAAGCGTGTTCCTTCGTGCCTGAATCAGATCTTTCGAAATCATATAGGAGTGATTTTGCAAATAGGAAACTATCTCGTTAATTTTCTGAGCGCCTTCAAATGGCACACTGGCCAGACCGAAAACATATCGCACGCGATGCTCATTAAAGAACTCCGTCAGAGTCTTCCATAAAAGATGAATAACACGTCCATCGCGATAGCAAGGATCCACACACGCCCAAGACAGTTCAGCCTTAATACCCTCTTGCTGAAGAAGTTTACCAATAACGAAATCTTCTTCGGCCTCGAAACTCATAACATCCGTCGAAAGTGTTACGCGATAAGTGCCAACGACCTCCTGCTTTTCATTGCGCACAATCAAATGCCGCGCACGCAAATCCGCTGGAGATAAAATTTCTCGAATTCCCGGGAAGCAGACTTTTCGTAGCGCTAAGACTTCTTCCAAATGACTCATACTCTGAGTCCATTCGACTGATAATTGCTCTAAATCACACCTTAACAAATGTTAACACCTCGAATCAAGGTTACCCTGCTTTTTCAAGTTTGCAATTCATATTTAGACTGATTAGCATTCTCCTATGGAGCTTCGTCTAAGAAATATCAAGACAGCGTTCTTTAATATCAAAGATCTACATATTGCCTCGGGCGAAAGACTGCTAATTAAAGGTCCTAGCGGTACCGGAAAGACAACCTTGCTTCACCTTCTGGCTGGACTCTATCTGCCAAGCTCCGGCGAAGTTTTGTGGGACAAAACCGACATATCGACTCTTAGTGAAAATCAAGTCAGTCACTTTCGTAAAAGCAAAATGTCTTTGATCTTTCAGAATCTCAATCTGCTCCCCTATTTGACGGCCTTGGAAAATATTGAATTAGGTGGAGCTTCAGGACAGCTCGCCCAAGAGAAATTAAATCAAGTCGGTCTTGCTGAAAAATCGGTGGCTCGCACACAAAGCCTCAGTTTAGGCGAGCAACAACGAGTCGCCGTTGCCAGATCCCTTGCTCAAAGCCAAGAGGTGCTTTTGGCTGACGAGCCCACTTCCAGCTTAGACGATGTCAATGCTGAGCAAGTCACGAATTTGCTATTCAATGGTTCTTCTAAGCAAAGCATCATTATGGTGAGCCACGATCATCGAGTCGAGAAGTTCTTCACCCGTATCGTAGACATGAAGGAGATCATGGCATGAATCTCTTTCGTCTCTCGTTCCTCTATTTGAAGCGCCATCTTTTTACGACGGTGGTTACAATTTTATCTTTAGGCATTGCCATCGCCGCAGTTACGGTCCTGATGAAACTTGAAGTCCTATCTCATTCACGCTTTGATACTTTGGCCAACCAAGGAAATGCCATCGTCGGCGCCAAATCCGGCGGCATTGATATTCTATTGGGTGCTTTGAATTTCGAAGGTGATATTCCTAACTACGTTCCACAGAATTTGTATGAAACTTTGAAAGCAAAAAAGGAAATCAGCTTTGAAGATCAGACAAAATTTAAAGATGGTTTTTCCATCACTCACATCACGCCGATCCTTGTTTTTGGAAAATACAAAGGCTTCACTCTTGTTGGTACGGATGAATCCCTGTTGAATTTAACTCCCTCGGAAAATGCTCCACAGCTCGACAAAGGTTCCTTCCCGCAAAATCCGGGTGAAGTTCTTGTGGGCGCAAGCTTCCCATCTGCTGAAGCTGTGGAAGTTGGCAGCAACATCTATGTCCACGCCAATATTCACGGCTCCACAGTTTCCAGCAGCGCCTTTCCTTTAAAAGTTGTTGGTATTTTAAAACCCACTGGCAAAGCGTGGGATCAGGGGCTTTACACCAATCTCGCAACAGCTCAAACCGCCATTGCAGTGACTCCGGGCTACTCCAGCATCTGGGGACCCAAAGTTTTAAGTTATTTTTTATTGAACATTGAAATTGGTGGCGAAGACTCCTTCGCAAGCTTGATCAATCAAAGAACTGTGGCGCAAATTGCCTTCATCGAAAAAGAAAAATCACGGTTGCAAGACCTCACGGGTTCCAATCAAAGCTTGCAGCTTCTTATCGTAGGTATCTTACTCGCACTCAGTACACTAACCGTACTAGCGGTATTCTTCACCCGCATCGAAGCCCGCACTATGGAGCTCGCCGTGTTACGTGCCTTGGGTTATTCAAGAAGAGACTTAACAAGACTATTATTCATTGAAGGAATCTGGATCGGCGCAATCTCAATCGCCCTAGCCGCAATCGTCGAACTCATCTTAAGCCCATTTATCCTAAAAACCGTAGGCTCTACACTACCTTTAGTCACCAGCACAAACTTCCCACCATGGATGATAGCCGTAACTGGTGCCTGTGCACTAGTCGCCATCATCTTGGCAAGTCTCCCACCGGTCTGGAAACTCTATCGCCAGGACATTCACACCACATTAAGAAACATCTAAATTTAAATTAGATCAACGCACACGGTTACCGCATCGGTTGCTGTGTGCGTCGCAAAAAAAGAAGCAGGCACCTTTTCACAGCACGCTAAGAAATATCTAAAAGGTGCCTTTTGGACTTAGCAGGGAATTAGTTTTTCTAGAGCTTCTTGCTTGGGTTCTTTATCCCACAAGGACAATACGTAACCGCCGCCGCCGGAGCCAGTGGGTTTAACGGCGATGGCGCCTTGATTGCGGAGCCATTGGATGTGGGCTGTGGGTTCACCGTCGTTGAGGCCCCATTTTTCAAAGCATTGCGCAGCCATTTCGATGGCTTCCATTAAGACTTTTTTACCGTTGGCTTCATCCATATAGAGAGCTTCTTGAGCAGTCTCTACGGCCTTTGCCATATTGCGATCAATTTGTTGGCCTTCCGGTGGATTCTTAGCCAAGAGATCTTTAACTTTGTTAACGGCATCCACTGTCACACCACGTTTACCAGAGTAGGAAATATACCAGCGCGGTTTCCAGCTTGGAGTGATGGATTTGCGTTCGCCATTGCGAACAAAGCGCAAGCCTTCACCAGACAACGCCACAGCGATATCAACCCCGCTGCTTTCACCGTGGAAAAGGTCTTCGAGGTTGCGAGAGAAATCGTAGTATTCATTCTGAGGCACGTAACCCAAGTGTCCTAACCAACGAGTCAAAGCCACACACAAAGCAGCCGAAGCACCCATCCCCGCTCCCACTGGAAGCGAAGATTCAATGTGCAAAGTGCCAGTCAGATTAGCGCGTGCGATTTTCTTAAGTTGGAAAGCTTTTTCTAAAACTCCCCAAATCAACAGCTGTAATTCTTGGCCGTGGTTGCCGTGAAGTTGCAGTTCCAGAGCTTGCGGGCCCGGAGTGTATTTCAACTCCAGCGTGCGTGACGGAATTGGAAATACCAAAGCCGGATAACCTCGAATAACCGAGTGCTCTCCTGCTAGGATCCATTTACCGTATGCTGTGCAACTGAACTCAGTGGACATTTTCTTTTACACCTTCAAAGGCCAAGATCTTAAAGTTCTTAGCAAAGTGTTCGCGGTATTCTGCGAACTTCTTGCTTTGGTCATGACGGAAAAGCATGTGCACATTCGCACCGGCATCCATCGTTACCAATGGACCGTCTTGCCATTTGTTCCAAAGCTTTTGGCAATCATCCAAAACTTGCTTGGAAGCATCCGTCATATAGCTAAACGCTGGAACGCTTGTTTCAAACAGTTTATGCATATCAATGAACTCATCCCAAACAATTTGGCGAGCCATATGCCAATCATCAAACTGCAAGGCTTGAGAAAGATCTCTTAAGCGAATATCTGCGCGCTCCGTACGACCGACGAAACGAGGACTTGTCGTCACCATTTTGTGAGCATCTGAAGAAGAAACTTCTTTTTTAGAGTCTTCCACCACCACCACAATGTGGTGCATGTCTTTAATAGGCAAATTCATGGGTTCAGCATACTCATGCTGCCACAACGCCCATGGAGAGAACAAAGAACGGCAAGAAGAGCCCGAACCTTGACGAGAAAGCTCTGACAAAGTTTTCTTGTCAGCGCCCCAAGGTTGCGGATTGATTTGTTGGAACATTTCCGCAGCGGCCAAGGTCAAAGCGGCAAAGCTAGAAGCTGAGCTCGCAAGACCGCAGTCAGATGGGAAGTTATTAGCAGATTCAACTAGGAAGCTATTCGTAACTCCCCATTTCGCTTTCAAGGCAGCCAAATGCTTCAAGAATCTTTGTTGTCCTTTTTCAGACAAATCCAAAGGCTGAAGATCTTCGCGCACGAAAGCCTTCCACTGGTCTGTCTGCCCTCCGGCTTCGCCGGAGTAGTTTTCACCATCAATCATCGTCAAACGAACATAGGTACGCAAGTTCTCTAGAGTATAAGACAAAGACGCATTCGTCGGCTTATTGCCAGAGCCTTCGATTTTCCCCATGTACTTAATCAAAGCAATATTTGACGGGGCAGAAACTAAAACGGATTTCATAGGTTCTCCTTCTCACTCACCTGAAGACCTGAGGAGATTTGTCGGTGAGAAGATACGATTTTTAACTTTTTATTCTGACAGTAATTTTCCAATGCTGTTGCCTGACCACGACCTGTGATCACGAACAATACATCCGAGCCCAAGGCGCCACAGCCTTTAGCGGCTTTCACACCCTCTAAAGCGCGGATATCTTCCAGCAACTCTAGAGTGGGTTCACAAGTAAAACCAAGCGTTTTCAATTCTGCCGCATAAGCTTGAACACCTTCGATTAAACCTTCAGAGTTTTGCGGACCGAACGACTCATAAACTTTCGCGAAAGCCTTTTCCAAACCCGAAGAATCAAACTCCTTCAAAGTTTTCAAATGCTCATGTGTGGGAACTTTATTCCCCGTATGGATCAAATAGAATTCGAGATCTTCAAAAGGCCAGCCCAAGACAGACAGCATTCCGCGACGCTTTTCAAAGAACGTCAAAGAGCCCTTCATTTGCCCAATCAGATCCGCACCACTTGGCGGAGTGCCCTGACCATTCCACGCAAATTCCGTATAAGTCGCAAGCAAGTGCTTATAGTCAAAGACCTGCTCCATGCCTTGCAAGTGCGGCTCTTTATAAAGCCATAAAGCATAAGCACCTAAGAATTGCGCCGTAGACGCCCCAAAGCCGCCGAGGCCTTGATAAGGATCTACGAATTCAAGATCAAATTTTTGGAAGTATTCGGAGTGCGCAGCAATGAATTTGCCCGCTGGAGATTCAGGATGAATGATTCCTAAAGAACCACTCCCTTTTTTGGCCTTCAATTCAAAACACGGCTTCGAGAGAGCCACCAGAGTGGGTCCCCCATGGAGGGCCAAGTATTCGCCCACCAAAAACGTTTTACCGGGGATTGAAAAGACCAACGCCAAAACTTAGATCCTCTATGACGAGTGATGTGTCGTCGAAGAAGCTTGGCCCGCACGAAGATCTTTAAGAACTTCGATCGCGTTACTCAAAGAGATGCGCTTACGGATCGTCAAAATTTCCTCTAGCTTCTTTTGAACCAAAGGAATTTCGCGCTCTTCAGCACCGGCTCCCAAAGCCAAGTTTTTCGTGTGAAGTTTCATGTGGCCTTCGATGATTCCAACTGTTGTCAGAGCCTTCAAAGCACCCAAATTTTGCACCAAGCCCACAGCTGCAATCACGCGCGAAAGTTCATTCGCAGATTGAGTGCCGAGCATTTTCATACACATCATCGCTGTGGGGTGAAGAGTCGTCACTCCACCCACGGTGCCCACAACGAGTGGTGCTTCAAACACACCCGTCAAGCCATCGTTTTCACGGTACCAACGAGTGATCGAGCGATACTGACCATCACGGCACGCGTAAGCATGAATACCCGCTTCCACTGCGCGCCAGTCGTTACCCGTGGCAACCAAAACTGGGTCGATACCGTTCAACACACCTTTATTGTTGGTAGCTGCACGATATGGGTCTTGCTGAGCAAACAAAGAAGCTTCTTCGATTTTCTCAGCCAAAGCTGGATCGATATCTTTAATATGAACGACGGCGCGAGTGACTTTTGTGTCTACCAAATTAGACAAGATACACATCGTCACTTTTTCGCCAGTGAATTGCTCAATAGGCTCTTTTAGGAACTCGCACACTTGATTGATGATGTTGGCACCCATCGCATCGCAAGGATCCATTAACACGTGTACCACGGCCATATCAGAGCCGTCGCCACGAGGCACTCTGCGAACTTTAATATCACGAACACCGCCGCCACGACGAACAAGGCCGAAAGCCACTTCGCGGTTGGAGATTTCAATCATGTAGTTCTTTTGAGCGAGAAGTTGTTTTTCAAAAGTCGCGAAGTCTTGAACTTTCGCGCATTGGATTTGACCGATGATCTCAGCACCCACAACTTCCGTTGTGATCGAGCCTGATTCACGGATCCATTTCGCTGATTTACAAACAGCTGCAACGATAGACGTTTCCTCTACCGCCATTGGGATAACATAGTCTTTGCCGTCGATACGGAAGTTTGTCGCAACTCCCAATGGCAATTGGAAATAACCGATTACGTTTTCGATGAATTTTTCACCCAAAGTCGTATCACGAAGGCCGCCACGAGAAATATACTCTACGTCGCCCGCTTGCAATGCGCCTGCATCAAGCAAAGCGTTCAAGCGTTCTTCTCTAGAAAGTTTAGAGAAGCCTTTAAAGATGTCTTGCAGTTGTTTTTTCATCGAATCACCCTCTTTGTAGCAAGCTCAGATAAGTTCTGACTGCCGGTGCAGAATAGTGCGATCTTAAGTTCTAATTCCAATTTGTTCAGCAAAGCTTCAAGAGCTTCATCACCTTGCAGAGCCGCCTCTAAAAACGGTTTTGCAATGCCGACCTTTTTAGCACCCAAAGCACAAAGCTTGGCCACTTCAAGACCGTTGCGAACGCCACCAGACGCCCACACTTCATACGACACTTTCGCCTCTTCAGCGTTGAGCATCGATTGAACGGTGCTAATGCCCCAGTTCGCGTAAGTTTGGGCCACTTGGTAAAGCATTTCGTTCTCTTCAGAACGATAACCTTCCACGCGTCCCCAGTGAGTTCCACCCTTACCCGCAACATCCACGGCAGCGATTCCGGTGCCTTCAAGACGCTTCAACGTATCCGTTGAAAAACCGCAACCAACTTCTTTGATAACCACAGGCACTTTCGCCTGCTTCACCAAGTTTTCGATGGCGATCAAGGAGTTCTTAAAGCTCGGAGTGCCCTCCGGTTGCAGAACTTCTTGCAGCGGATTTAGATGCACAAAAAGTGCAACCGCTTCCGTAGCATCCACCAAACGACGAATACTGTCGATGGGAGTTTTAATCAGCTGAGCAATTCCAATATTTCCGAGGAGTTTTGCGCGAGGAGCGAGTTTACGCACCTGCAACCACTCTTCGGCCGCATTGGAATCATTCAGTTCGCGACGTTGGGAACCTACGCCCATCAAAATCTGACGGCGATCACTCAAACGAGCCAGTCGTTCATTAATTTCTCGGCCATTTTCGTGGCCTGCTGTCATAGACGAGATGAAGATCGGAGAAGAAAGCGGGAGCGACTGATTTCCGCTAACCCCAGAAAAAACAAAAGAGGTCGAAATATCGACCTCTTTAAAATCCAAATTAGGCAAAGCCTCATGAATTAATTCGATCGAGTCCAATCCATTTTGACCATCAGCCTGAGACCTAGGATCCAGCGCGATTCTTATGTGATCGCGCTTTCTTTTTTCAAATTGAGTATTGGACTCGTTCATTGCCGTTGCTCCTTATGAGCTTTTCGGCCTACGCCAAAGCGTGTTTGCAA
>JAGIAF010000061.1:8433-13506 GCA_017745015.1 Bdellovibrio sp.
CGTAGTACCGTTCTCGCGAGCAGCTGCATTGATACGTTGGTTCCACAAAGTGCGGAAGTTGCGTTTTTTAACTTTACGATCGCGGTAAGCGAAAGCCATACCACGGTCATTTTTTTCTACCGCGTGGATGTATGCGCGAGAACCAGCGCTGTAGTAACCTTTTGCTCTTTTAAGAACTTTTTTGTGACGAGCACGATTTGTTTTACCAGATTTTACACGAGCCATTTTGAACCTCTATCAAAGATAATTTTAAACTTAAAAACCGATTAGAATACTAGGCAGCGACGTGCTTGAAGCATGTTCGCGTCTTCTACGTAAGATGTTTTACCAAGTTGTCTTTTAGTTTTTGAGCTCATGTGTGAGTTCAAGTGACGCATGCGAGTGCTTTTTTTCTTAACTTTGCCTGAAGCTGTAAGCTTCATGCGTTTTTTAGCGCCTGAGTGAGTGCGCATTTTCATAGGTATTCCCTTGTCTCCGATAAGGCGTTCCTCCCGATGGGGAAGACTCTTAGTTGTGCCCTAGTCAGTCATAAATACGGACTCATGGTTTTAGGTCGATTATTGACGAAATGCAAGCTTTTTGAGGCTCGCAACCCAACGAAAAAAGGACGCCGGGTTGCTATTAGATAATATTAGTGATTTTAGATACTTAGTAAGCCCAGAAGGGACCCGTTACTTGCCCACCGTTGACCGTGGCATCGGCATCTTTGATCCCTACGAAGACGGTCTTGCCTAAAAAGAATGGCAGGCCCAGATCGAATTTATCCGCATCCCCGACCTCGCCGCCGATATTCTTATAGACCATCCCGCCGGACATAATAAGATCGTTCGTATTCCCGATTGAGAATTTGAAGTCCTCGGTGACACTTCCGGATTTTGCTGTGGCCGTAAATTCGATGATATTCAACGGGCAGAACCATGAGGTGCTTCCGCAGAATGGCAAAGCCGAGGCCTGAGAGCTGGGAGGGTCGAAGTAATAGAAATTCGACCCGCTATCTATGAAGGCTTCGCTATAGGTTTGCCCGCCAAAGATGGTCGTGAAGTATCTGTTGTTCACTGGGAATACCGTGACGTCGTTAGCCGCATTGTTGGAGTCCCCGCTGGTTCCAATTCCTAGGACCATGTACCCATAAACGGCTTGCGCCCCCGTCGCTGGAATGTCTGGCAATTTGATGGCGATACCATTGTTGTAACCCGCTGGCATTCTTGCCACTGGATTCACGAGTTGATCATTCAGATCCACGGGGGTCTCGTCGCAATTTGAACCGGAGCAAGCATAATAAGACTTCGGCATTGCAATCGTCGTACATGGATTCACTCCGCCGATTTCACAGTCTTGAGCATAAGAGCCCACGCCAATGATTCCATTGAAGCCCGCATCTTTGGGAGCCGAGTCGGGCTTGGCCGTACACTTGGAAACTTGAGTGCTAAAGAATGTTGTGTCCAGCACGACCATCGGCACCGAAGAGGCCGTTTTAGTTCCTAATGTGATATCCGCACGCCACATCCCACCCCAGTGACCTGAGTCATCGAGATAGTTCGTACAGTTAGCAAGTTGATACGTATTCGTGGGCTTCAATGGCACAAGTCCATTAAGAACTGACGTATCAATCACAGACTTAAAAATCTTTAAGCCATAACTGCCAGTGTCCACCAGAATATTGGGAATCGTTTGACAGTTTGTGGTGCTACCAGGTTCACAGATTTTAACGCTGATACAAGGCTCGTTGTGATAGCCGTTCACTCCGCAAGCACCTACCGAAAGTGGAATGACGTTATCACCTGACATTGTTGGATAATAAACTGACGGCCCAGGGTTGCTATCGCCGCTCGAAGCACTGCAACCCAGCTGATAACTGAGCAATGCAAGACCGCATATTGCAAAAAGAAAACGGCGCAGGTTAATCATTGCTATTGATGTCCTCTAGATTAAAACCACTTGGAAGACTCTTGGTGATATAAGCTCGTCCCTTTTGATCCCACTGACGACCGCCACCTTCGACAACGATCTTGCCGGTGTCGACTTTAAGATAGCGACTGCCACGCATCTTGGGACGCTTTTCTAAAGTCGCCCGATACTCCGTTGTGTAATTACCAAAAAGAAGTTGCAAATCCGGAACGACGGGGCCTTTCCAAGAAATCGCAAAGATCAAGCCGCTAGCATCGGAATATTGACGAATTTTGATTCCGGCAGCATCCGTTGTTTCTGAAACTGTGTAATTCACACCGCTTGTTGTTTTCGCCATGGACGTGGTGGCTTTTGATGAGGAAACTTTAGAGAAACCTGAAGACGTAATGACGTTGTCACCCAAGGCGCCGTAGGCGGAAGTTGCAGCGAATACACTGAACGAACAAAGCACAAGAAGGCCGCGGGCCATACTCACCTCTTACCTGATTATTTTCGGTTTTTTTAGCGCAATCGGATAGGGCTTAAATGTGAATTCGAACCTTGGTCTCAGGCAAATAATGTGCTCTCTCGAAAAGAGATATTTAGATTGCGGAACTACCGAGTTTGGAACTCTGCATTTCCCAAGGACAGCGAAGTTAGGTCTTGATAACATCCCATTATGAAACACATTGAAGTCCAGCAAAACTACCGCGCTTACGACGTAACGAATTTCAAAATCGAAACTCTCAAGCTCCAAAGCGAAAGCCTTAAGAACAATCCCCTGAGAGATCCATACACTCGCTACAATCCTCTTTTGATTCCGAACACTGCGGGCCCGTGGCCCGTGGTTTTTGTATTGGGGGGATTCAGCGGCAACGCGCCTTTTTACTTCAATGCGAAATTCAACGAGCAAAATACGATTCAAGGAATTGACCAAGCCTTCACTCGCGGTGAAGCGCCGGAAGCTCTGTATGTTTTTGTGGATGCGCTTTCGACTTGGGGTGGCTCGCAGTTTATAAATTCGACAGCGGTTGGAAACTACGAAGACTATATCGTTCGAGAATTAGTTCCGGCCATTAAGGCTCACTATTTGGTGGAGGCCAACCCTCAGCACTGGTGCGTGATGGGGGGCTCTAGCGGTGGTTATGGAGCTCTTCACTTGGCTTCGAAGTATCCAGATGTATTTGGTTATGCGGCAGCCATTGCTCCCGACTCTTTCTTTGAGGCAAGCATCACTCATGATCTTTACCAGGCATTGCCTGTGTGGGAAAAATATGGCCAATCAGGACTGCGTCTGATTGAAGAACTTCGCAATGGCAAATTGACGAAGTTTAAAAACTGGCATTCTCTTTTGAACGCCTTTGGTATGTCCGCCTGCTATTCACCCAAAGGCGAACATGGAGACTTCCACTACCCGTTGGATCCAAAAACAGGAGAGAAAATTCCGGAAGTTTGGAATGAATGGCTTAAAAAAGATCCTTTGCATTTCCTGAAAGAACGCACGGAGAATTTGAAAAAACTCAGCGGTCTTTATTTGGATGTGGGCATCAAAGACAACTTCAATCTTCAATACGGCTGTCGCCAAATAACGGCCCTGCTGAATACAGCGAAGATTCCCCATGACTATGTTGAATTCGATGGTAACCACTTTGATATTGGCGAACGTCGTCCTGAGGTTTGGAAGTGGTTGAGCTCGATGTGGCGCTAGCTTTTTGAGAGCGTCGCACCGACCACTCCGCAGTCAGACACATGACAAGGTCACTCATCACGTTCATCACCGTGGCCCCCATGTCGACCAAGCGATCGATACCTAAAATGAGCGGAATCCCCGCTGCAGGGATTCCCACACTTCGCAAGGTTGAATTCAGAACGCCCACTCCCGCTCCGGGAACTCCCGGCGTTCCTACGGAAGCTCCCACCGTCATCAAAATGATCGTGACAATAGTTGGCAGGTCGACATTGTTACCAAAGGCTTGTGCTAAAAACAGCGTTGCTGACGACATCCACAGTGCCGAGCCCGCCATATTCACAGAGGTTCCCAATGGAATAAGGAACTCTGCAATTTCAGGTGAGATCTTGTGTTCTTCTTTTGCGGTTTGAATTGTTGTAGGCATTGTTGCGGCAGAGCTTGAAAGTGAAAAGGCCAAGAGCAGTGGTTCTTTGCTCTTTTGCAGGAACCGAAGGGGATTGTTACCGATGACCGTCAACCACACCATATACACACAAGCTAAAAGCACAAATCCCAACAGCACAGAGAATAAGTATCCTGCCATTCCTAACAAAACACTCGCTCCGGAATTAACAATGGCTCGAACCATCAGACCAAAGATCGCATAAGGAGCAAGCTTCACCGTCCAAGTTACAATCTGCATGCACAGCGATTTTGTTTCCCTGAGAAACTCTAACATAATTTCAGTTTTACTATTTGCCATCTTTGAAATTACTAAACCGAAAAGCAAAGCGATAATCAGGACCTCTTGCAAGTCGCCGTTGAGCAAGGAACTTAATGGATTCACTGGAATCAACTTTACGATGGACTGCGGAGTTAAAGAAAATCCCGCTTGGCGACTGATCTCCATCTGCCCCAAAGGTCGCGCGGCTTCTTGGATGGCGACACCGGGCTCAAAAAATCTGACAACTGAAATCCCGATAAACGCGGCAATTGTGGTTGAGCATGCAATATAGATCACCGCTGTGGCCGTGATCTTTTTCACGTTGGCGTTTTTAGAAAGATCCGCCAGGGCCAGAATAATAGACGACAAGATCAGTGGAATGATCACCATCTGAATGACTGTGAGATAGACCGTTCCTGGCAACGCCAACCAATCCGCCAGAGTGAGTTGCCACTCTCCTGGAAAGCGATCACCGGATTTAAGTAAAAGAAAGCCTGCGCCCACACCGAGTGCCAAGGCAATAAGAAGCTTCAACCACAAATGCGTGCGGATTAAATCACGAAGTGCATTGATAGACTTGGGGGAATCGTTTTGACTCATCCCTCAGTTTTAAGCTGATTTTGGTTTTTAATTGAGAGGAGTTCAGTGCCGCTGCCGAAAAACAGAAGCACTTCCGTTACCCTTCAACGAATTTCAAACCAAGAATTCCGCCGATGATCATTCCCAAGAATACCATCTTCATCAACGACATCGGTTCTTTAAAAACCAAGAAGCCGATAATAACGGCTCCCAC
>JAGIAF010000062.1:0-5923 GCA_017745015.1 Bdellovibrio sp.
ATTCTTTCCTTGAGGACGTCCAAACTCCGGTGCACCTGGGCGCGCGGGTTGGGCTGCTGCCGTCTCCATCAACTTCATTCGCGGGCTTGCCGGAATGATTCCGCTGATTTTATCCATCTCACACCTCCGTGTGCTTTTAAGGAAAGCCGTCCTGGTTTTCCTTAAACTACGTATCGGAATCGAACGTTTTAACTTGAGATATCGACAGGAAAACTGGAATTAAGTCCAGCTATAGAAGTTCCAAGGGCTCGCAGGATGGCCCAAAAGACGCTCGCAGATCAACTTAACTTGAGGATCTTCGCTGCCCGACCAGAAAGTACGGCCAATGAGGAAGCTATGAACAAACTCCAACCACGAATTGAATTTACCTTCGGCGATAGGCGCCATTTTTAAAATCTCAGCCCACGCTTCGTTGTCATCTAAGTAACCGGCAACAAAACTCAAGCGCACCAAGTGCACAAAGCGCGCAGCATCCCAGGCAAGAATTCCTGCTTCGCCCGTGAATTTATGCGTTCGTTGAAACCAAGCGCCGAGCTTTTGATAATCGTCATCGCTCATTTGCAGATTTTGTTCTTCGGCGAAATCGAAAGTGAAAACTTGTTTGAACTTATCCAGTTCCAACTTATTCATTTTGCCATCAGATGGAACAATGTTGCGAAGAACATTAAACTTTACACGATGGCCTTGTTGGCGAATGGTCTCCAACGTTTGCAAAGCGGATTCACGATTCTTCACTCCCCAGAAATCTTCAAGGATATTTAAGCAATCCGCTTTGATCTCTGCGCCCCAGTTCATATCCAGGCGGAAGAAGTATTCTCCTACTTCATCCAAAACTTGGTCTTTCACATCGGCCGCAAGCTCCTGGCCTTCGACCAAATCAGATCCGATGATTTCATAAAGATCATCTAACAGGTGGTTTTCTTCGATAAAGACTGCGCCCATGCACATCATTTTTTGTTCTAATTGGGTTTCTGGTAAGATTCTCTGCATGGCGTCTCCTGATCACTGACTGTTATTCAATTACGTTTCTTTGCCATTTTCAATGTGTTAAATTAGTCAGTATGTTGAAGAAGTTTTTGCTGGCCGCTGTGGCTCTCTTTTTTATCTTTGTCGGTTCTATGATCCTGGTCATTGGTTATGCCGTGTACAATCCGAACTCCATCTTCACGGCTTTTGATCGCGTGACCAAACACTTCACTCGCGGTGAAGCTTACAAAGAAAATGAAGAATTCTTTTTACAAGGTATTCAAAACGTTCACGTTCGCACCAATCATTTAAAACTTCAAGTGAGAGTCTACAATGGCAACACCTTGAAAGTGGGTCTGGAAGGCAAAATCCCGCGCTTTGAACAAGGCCCCTTCATCGCCCAACAACCCACGCAAAATGAAGTGTCTATTGAACTGCACGAGCCCATCGCGAGCCAATGGATTCACATGAACATCAACGGCCGCGAAGTGACGGAAGAATCTAATTCACAGTTAGTGGGAACTCTGTACATTCCGAACAGCTACAAAGGTCATTTTAAAATTGAAACTCAAGACGGCCCCGTGGAAATGACTGTCGATAAGGAACAGATTTTTGAATTTGATTTGAAATCTGTGAATGGGAAAATCGAGAACACAGCTGTTATGAATCCGGCCGCAGCTGCCAACATCAACGAAGTGGCCAAGATTCAGATCTTGACCACTTCTGGAAACATCACGATTAAAAACTAAACTTTCTTAGCTTCTTCAAGAGCCTTCTCCGCAAGAGGGCTCAAGCGCACTCCCACTTCAGCCAACTGCTCGCGAGATACTTCACTTGGGCACTCTGCCATTAAGTCAGAAGCTTTCGCCGTTTTCGGGAAGGCAATCACTTCGCGGATCGCATCTGTTTCACACAACAGCATCACCAGACGATCAAGACCCCACGCGATCCCCCCGTGCGGAGGAGTTCCATACTGCAAAGCCTCCAAGAAGTATCCAAATTTGCTTTGAGTTTCTTCTTTGCTCATACCAAGAAGCTTGAACATCGCCTGTTGGATTTCGTTACGATAAATACGGATAGATCCACCACCCATTTCGTAACCGTTACAAACAAGGTCGTAAGCTTTTGCCAAAATCTTACCGTAAGCCTCTTCGTTATTACCCAAAAGATCTTCAAAGAAATCATCTCTTGGAGAGGTGAACGGATGGTGACGAGCAACCCACCGTTTTTCATCTGGAGAGTACTCAAGAAGTGGGAAGTCCACGACCCACAAGAACTTGTATGATTTATTATCGATCAAGTTCAACTCTTTACCCAAGTGCATACGCAAAGTTGAAAGCGAAGCACAGGCTGTATCGAAATCATCCGCGACGATCAAAGCCGCATCACCTTTTTCAGCGCCTGTTGCTGCAAAGATCTCGGCCAATTTTTCAGGGCTGAAGAATTTTGAAACCGGAGAAGCAAAAGAACCATCTGCTTCGTTTTTGATCCATACAAGACCTTTAGCGCCGCCACGCTTTGCAATGTCAGTCAATTTATCGAATTGACCGCGAGAGAACGTGCCTCCTTTAGGAACCGCGATACCGCGAACGATACCTTTGCGAGCCAAAACGTCATCGAATACTTTGAAACCAGAACCAGTAACAACTGATGCCAAGTCTTTGATTTCCATTCCAAAGCGCGTGTCAGGTTTATCATTGCCATAACGATCCATGGCTTCTTGGAAAGTCATACGAGGAATCGCGCCGACGTCGATGCCTTTGATCTCTTTCCAGATGGTGCGCAAAAGCTTTTCGTTCATCGCCATGATGTCTTCTTGGTCGATGAAAGACATTTCCATATCGATCTGTGAGAACTCTGGCTGACGGTCCGCACGCAAGTCTTCGTCACGGAAGCAACGAGCGATTTGGAAGTAACGGTCATAACCCGAGATCATCAAAAGCTGCTTCAAAGTTTGCGGCGATTGAGGAAGAGCATAGAAAGTCCCTTGGTTCACACGGGAAGGAACAAGATAGTCACGAGCACCTTCTGGAGTGGATTTGTAAAGGATCGGAGTTTCCACTTCCAAGAAACCATTCTCGGACAAGAAACGACGAACCAATTGCGCCACCTTATGACGAGTCATCAAGTGGTATTGCAAGCGTGGCGTACGCAAATCCAAGTAGCGGTATTTCAAACGCAACATTTCATTGACGTTGTCATCGCCTGCTTGGAATGGAGGAACAGCGGATTCATTCAAGATCTCGCAACGAGTGGCTTCGATCTCGATTTCACCTGTTTTGATTTTCGTGTTCTTCATACCATCAGGACGTGCACGTACAACACCTTCAACGGCGATAACGAATTCACCGCGAAGATTTTTCGAGGCTGCTGTGTCAGCTTTGTTTGGATCCAGAACTACTTGCACGATGCCTTCACGATCGCGCAAATCGATGAACACCAAATTACCGTGGTCGCGACGTACATCGACCCAACCCATGACGACAACTTTTTGCCCAACGTTTGCAGCAGACAACTTGCCGCAATAATCAGTTCTTTTAAGATCTTTAACAAATTTCATGAAGGCTTCCTATTCCAGTAGAGCTAACTAGCTTCAAATACTCTCATTTTCACAATTCACAGTCAAAAGCCAACGCAGGAACCCACGGGGATTCTGAGCGGGCCCAAAGGCCAGGGGACGTAATCCTTTTCGTTTCCAGGTTTTGAAGGGATATACTCATTCGTGCTTAGCGAAAGGACGTTTAAAATGCCTAAGTTCACGATTGACCACAACTCCACTCAGCCAGCTCCCGAAGCTTACAAGAAAATTAAAGAATTTTTGGCAACGGACCTGGACATCCGTAAATTCGATCCCAAGTTAAGTTGCGATTTTAATGATGGAGCGATGAGTTGCAAAATGAATGGCTCTCAATTTAAAGCGGATATGGCGGTTGCCGCTGCGGGTAATGGCAGTAAGGTCGTTGTTACAGTTGATCTGCCGTTGATGCTCACTCCGTTCAAGGGTAAGGTTCAAGAGACTTTACAGAAGAAGCTCGCGAAGTATCTTGCATAAGGATTTATGGCAAAAACCAAGACGAAGACTTCCAGTGCAAATCCCAAAAGTACTAAGGCTGCACCTAAAACTGCAGCCAAGAAGACCACTTCGTCTAAAGCCAAAGTAGAACCTAAAAAAGTGGTCGCGGAAATTGTCGAAGATGACGCGGCCTCCTCCGACTCTGTCACTCCTGTTGAAGCGGAAAAAGCCTACGCGGTTCCCTCCCATGAAACAGATGAATTTCATGACGATACCAGTGAAGACCGCAAAGGTGTCGCAATTGTTGAGCCCTCAAAAGCTCTTACCTCTGCGGATCCTTTGGTCATGTACCTCAATGAGATCCGTAAATATAAAGTTTTGACCAAAGAAGAAGAAAGCACTCTGGCGAAAAAGTATTTCGAGAGCAAAGATCCGGATGCGGCTCAGGATTTAGTGAAAGCCAATCTTCGTTTTGTGGTCAAGATCGCCGCAGAGTATTCTAAATTCGGAGCAAAGATGATCGACCTTATCCAAGAGGGTAATGTCGGGTTGATGCATGCGGTTCGTGAATTCAATCCTTATAAAGGTGCACGTTTGATCACCTATGCCGTGTGGTGGATTCGCGGCTACATTCAAGAGTATTTGATGCGCCAGTACTCTATGGTTCGCATCGGAACGACTCAAAACCAAAGAAAATTATTCTATCAGCTGCAAAAAGAAAAAGAAGCTTTAGAAGCCATGGGCATCGGCCCGACAACGGCTTTGATCAGCAGTCGCTTGGGAATTCCCGAAGATGAAGTTCGTGACATGGCCATGCGAATGTCGGGTCGTGACGTGAGCTTGGATAAGCCCGTGGACGACGACTCCCATACAAGTCTGGGGGATTTGCAGCGCGGTCCTCAGACGGAATCCTTGGACGAGCAACTGGCTAAAGAAGAACAAATCGATATTTTGAAAAAGAAGATCGAAGAAATTCGTCCGGAGCTTTCTGAGCGCGAAAAAATTATTCTGGATGAACGCATCTTAAATGACGATCCCCTGACTTTGCAGGAAATCGGCGAAAAACACGGCATTACTCGTGAAGCCGTTCGCCAGATGGAAGCTCGCCTCATGAAAAAGATCAAAGCGAAGATGGAAGAGAATATCTAGTTGGAGAATATTCTCTCACAGAAAATACGCTGACTGACATACCCGCTTATCTAAACTGAGAAGGAACATCAGAATCGCGGACTTCACCGTCTGGCCGATCCGGTTGAGTCAAGATAGCTCCCCCAGCATTTGGTCCACAATCTCGGCTGTGATTTTCCAATTTAGCCAAATCCTTTTCAACCGTCATACGAGACTGATCGGGACATGGCAAAATTCCCGGATTTTTGAAACCTCCCGAGTTCTCATTCGTTGTCGTTGTGCCCGTATCGCTCGGCTTCATGGACTGATTCGGAACGGCCCAAGAAAAATACGAACTAAAGAGGATAACAACGAACACTAAGGTGTGTTTTATCGCCTGTTTCATGCCGACCTCCTTGCAGCCTATTTTAACATGGGGTCTGTACCCTCACGGTCTAGATTTCCTCTGGGAACTTGAAGACTATGAGGGATTTGCAAAAATTAATTATGTCCTTAAAAATTAAGTTCTTACTGATTATTTCGATTCTTTTGATTTGTTCAACGGCAACGATTTTCTATCTCAATCGTGAGTCTTTTATATCGGACAAAAGATCTTACTTATACTCCACGGCGCTGGAACGTGTGGAAGCACAAAGTGATCGCTTCAACAATGACTTTGAAAACAGCTTCGAACGAATCCGCTCTGCGCTGCAACTGTTTGATCCCACTTCTCAACAGTTCCCTCCTCAAGTAAAGGCCTTGGCGACAAGTCAAAAATGGGGCGACCTCTATGCGCTCGCGGTCGACCGGATTTTCGACCACCACGAGCTGGTCATC
>JAGIAF010000062.1:5933-13501 GCA_017745015.1 Bdellovibrio sp.
CCTGAGCAGTCTTAAAGAAGGCGATCTGATTGTTGAAAACGATTTAAGCAGTCCGGATAAAATTAATGTCTATTTCAGCCAAGGTCCTTTTAAAGTTTACGGAAATTTGAATTTCGAATTCTTTAAAAATATTCAAGCCCAAGGCGAGATGAGCTTGTTCTTTGCAAAACAAAACCGTTGGTATTTTCCAGGGAAATTAGACGCCGTCTTACGCCCTTCAACAGAGACTCTGCAGGAAGTCTTTCTTGAAAATAACAGTGGCGTGAAAGATGTGACCATCAATTCTCGCAACTATCTGGTCTCCTATCGCAAGCTTCCGCAGCTCGATGTTTATATCTTTGAAGCCTTCGATAAAAAGAATGTCTTTTCTGTTCTCGACAGCATCATGAATAAAACCTTGATCGCCAGCATCATCATTTTAAGTGTTGGTTTGGCGGCGATGTTCCTTTCGGTGGACAGCTTGACCGGAAATCTTTCTCGCTTGGCAGATGCGATGCGCTCGTTTGCCAGCACGGGAAATGCCAAGAGTATTAAAATTAAAAGTGGTGATGAGGTTGGTCAAATGGCCGATGTCTTCAACTCCATGCAGGGTAAGATCGAAAACTTACTAAGTCAGACTCAAGAAAAGGCCCGTATGCAGGCCGAACTTGAAACGGCCAAAGAGGTTCAGGCGACTCTGCTTCCTAAATCAAAAGTGGAGAACGATCATTACTCTCTAAAAGGTTATTACCAACCGGCTTCAGAGTGCGGTGGTGACTTGTGGTTTCACAATTGTACCGAGGATAAGATCTTCTTCTTTATCGGAGATGCCACGGGGCACGGAGTTCCGGCGGCTTTGATCACTGCAGCGACCCGTTCGATACTGTCCTTTGTGGTCGATGAAAATATTTGGAGTCCAGGAAGAATCTTGGGCATGATCAATAAAGTTCTGTGCGACGTTGCTAAAGGCGAAAAGATGATGACCGCTTTCGCGGGTGTTGTGGATCTTAAGACCAAAACACTGACTTATGCGAATGCCAGTCATGAAGCTCCATTCATTCTGCCTCTGAGTGAAGAAGGTCGCAAGTTCAAGAAATCAGACTTGGAATTTTTGTCCGACGTGAATGGTAAAAGATTGGGGCATGAAAAAGCCACAGTCTATGCCGAAGCGACTGTAGAGATTAAAATCGGACAGACATTATTTGCTTATACAGATGGTTTGACTGACGCGAAGAATGATAAAGACGAAGTATTTGGGGAACGTACCTTGTTGAAGATTGCTACAGATGCCTCCAACAAGGGATCTCAAAGAAGCTTACACGATCAAATCGCTAAGAGAACCGTCGAGTTCACCGAAAGTATCGAGCAACCCGACGATATCACTTTCCTTAGCCTCCATTTGCGCGAAGCTTAGTCACTTTCATATTGCCTTCAATCAGATCCGTCATACGAATGGATCTGGTTGTCAGCATGGCTTCAACTCTCTGACAAATCTGACGACGAACCTCTGCCGTTAACTTTCTTGGCGGAATCACTGCCATATCTGCAAGGTCTCGTTCAACGATCATCGCTTTCTTCTCTGGAAGAGCTGACAAGGCATGAACAAAGAAAGCCGTTGGCGTTCTAAAGAAGGCCGCGTAAAGGGCTTCTACTTCAAAAGTGCTCAATACTTCAGAAAGAATATCCATCGGAGCCAATTTCAAGTCGTCGAAAATGAAAATTGAATGACGAACTCTTTCAAGCTCTTCAGGGTTTTCATTCGCAAACAATGTCAGCATGTCCATTTCTTCTTCTGCTGTCATACCGCGGATAACTTTTGCTAAAACCGTCGCGCCTTCCATTTTCGGCTCTGGCTTCACACGCATATCAGCCACACGCTGATTAAACGATTGAATCACTGTCTGCAAAACATCGTATGGCATCTTCTCGATACGAGAAAGTTCACTCATTACGCGGACTTTCTTTTCGCCACTCATTGAAGCCAGGATACCTGCTGTGATTTCAGCTGGTGTGTGCATACAAAGAACCGCGATATTCTTAGCGCTTTCTTTATCCAAAATCTGTTGGCGGTCTTCTTCACGCATTTTCAAGATGAAGTTGAATGGGTTTGATTCATCCCCTGCCATCTCATGCTCGATATAGGCTGCCAATAACGCACGGTACGTTTCGCGAACGCCGGTTTCAATTTGTTTAGCTGTTGGATCTGTTGTGCGATCTTTCATGGAACGGCCCATACGGCCCCACGCCATCGCTGGAACTTCCGTGAATAATTGCTTCGCAGCATCCCACCCCAAGAAATCCATCATATAAGTGGCGTTCTCAACGGATCCATTAAGGCAGTACTCTGCAATCGCACGAGAAGCCAATTGAGGATACTGATGAGCGATCTGAACAACGTGCTGTCTGACGCTGTCCAAATCAAGTTCCCAAACAGGAGGCTCTGCCGGTGCCGCTGGAGCTGCTTCTGCGACAACAGGGGCTGGAGTTGGAGCCACTTCTTGCTTAGGCTCTTCATCTTTTTTCTCGTTGTAAGAGTAATCGTGATTCTCTTTGATTTCTTTGCTTGGATCTTTCGCTTTTGAACGTCTCCAGAAGGCAAACATCAATCCTGCCAACGCGAGAAGGGACAAGATCACCACAAGAGTCCATGTTTTCCAAGTCAGTTCAGGAAGCTTTTTTGGAGGCTCTTCAATTTTAGGATCTAGAGGCAATTCAATACGACGAACGCTCACAGCATCGCCAGCAGTCGTATCCAAATGCAATTTAGAAGTTAGAAGGTCTTTAATAACCTTTTCTACTTCTGGAGACACGTTACGTGATAGCACCACGCTGATATCTGTTTTCGCTTTCATCTCATGAAGCTTATTTGCCGCTTGCGGCGCTACGGGAACATCGCCCATCATCGGCATACCTGGCAAATATTGAATTTCCGACTCTTCGTGGAATTCTTTGAGCTTCTTATCGTCCCTATCCAATTCAACAGCGACGACCAAAGTGTAATCTGTTGGGCGTAAAATCGTATTTAACACCGTACGAGCACGATTTTCGTAAAGGCTCTCTAGTGAACCCATTTCTTCAATATATTGAGCTTTGGCCACAATAGACGAGAAAAGTAATACCAGAACTATCAATTTATTTTTCATCGTGTACCTACTGGTGAATTTAACATGGAATTCGCAAGCATTTTAACGTCAGCGGATTGTGCTTGGTTGGCCAATCTTTGAACTTCGGATCGAAACTCATTGAGGGCCTCCAGCTCTCTTACACCTATCAGGAAAGCATCTTCACCGCTGGCTTCATTTTTCTTCGCCATTTCTGCTAGATACTTCTTAAGATCACCTTTAATGACTCGATGGTTAATGACCATCTGCTTAAAGATCATAGGTTTCACATTATCTGGATACTTCGCATATCCTCTATAAACTTCATTCCAGAACTGAGCTGCCGCCTGAGCATCTCTCATTTGCCCTAAAAGTAAAACGCCGTCATAGGGAGACGTTTTGGACTGCAAGCGTTCACGAACGATGCCCTTTGCCTTTTCTGGGATCGGATTTAAGCGAATCAATGTTTCGCCAATAATGTCTTTTTGATTGCCTGTTTTTGCAGAGGCATAATAGGACAGCATTTTTTGAACAGCCGTCGGTGACATTGAATCAAACTTCAATAGCACTTTAGAGGCATAGCTCAACACTTGGGCTTCTTCGCCCAAAACCGGCTTTTCTCTTGGTGCAATCATGTATTCAACAATGGAATCTTGGACCGTATGCAATTGCTCGCGCTCGGCAGCTGTCCAATCCGGCTTGGTAACATCCAAAACAAAGATACTGGCTTGGAAGAAAGCGTGATTTTGCTTCACCTTTTTACTCATGCCGAAAAGATCTTTTAAGCCAGCAAAGTCCTTAGCTTTCCAGGCTTTTCCCGCAGGTGAATTCAAATTCGTATTAAGGGTCACACCTTGGGCTTTTTTAAGCTCTTCCAAGGCTTGAAATCCATCAGTCGACACTTGGGCCTGACCTGGTTGATGACCCTTTTTACGCGACAGAAAGTACCCTGCCCCTGCGACACCTATAATTACCAAACTGCTGACAGATATAATGACTTTCTTGTTCATATAATCACTCAAACCCTACGAAGCGTATGCCCGCAAAAAGAGTCAAAAGTTCATATCGAATGCTATCCTCTTGATCACCGGCACTGGTCAAACTAGAGCCCAATGCAACCTGACCGACAAGGAGCAGATTCGACATCATTGGAATCTCCACGCCACCGCGAAGAGAGATATCCATGAGAGAGGCATTCAATTTTTCTACTGCTAAGTTACTTAAGCCGAGGTTTGCCGCGATAAAAGGCGTTGCACGCCAAACCTTCGCTTGAGTTCGACTATCTAAGATCGTACGCATCCCGTTCACGCCGAATAAATAGTAACGCGCACCAAACGACAAACGCGTAAACGGCAATTGCATTCCGTCTGCTTCCGTCATCTCCATGAACGACATTGTAAATGCCGTATTGATCGACGGGTTATTAATGCTGTAATTCACTTCAATTGTCGTTGAAGACTCCAAAGTTTTTGAATCCTCAAGACGACCGAAATAGTACTTCAAACTGGACATGCCTAAACTGACATCCCAATCAGACGTCAGATAGGCCCAAGCCGGGCTCGTCATCATAAAGATAGCCAAGAAAGCCCAACTCTTTAACATTAGCGGACTCGCTTCTCTTGGTTTCGCTTATCAATTTCAATCGTAGACGCTGGATATCTCATCTCAGCACCCGATTGCGGCAATGGTCCCATACCTAAACGTTTGTAAACATCAGACAAGTATTGATAGGCAACTTTATTATAGGGATCGATTTTCAAACAACGTTCCCATGCGATTTTCGCGCCTTGGAAGTCTTTTTGAAGATATTTAACCGAACCTTTTAACAACCACGCATTATTAGAGTACTCATCCATCGTGATTGCTTTATCAATATGCTCAAGCGCTTGAGGATAGTTGCCCTTCATGATCGCTTGCTGCCCTTGGAAAATCAGACCCACAACTTTTTCGCTGCGATCACGATCTTGTGCCGGCATTCCGCCCGACAAGCGAGGTGAAAACAAAGCGTCTTTATAGAATGAAGAAGTATTCTCCAACAAAGCTACACGCAGTTTTAACTCTGAAAGCTCTGCCAAAAGATCATCCATCTTTTTGTCTTCAGGCTTTTTCTTGTCTTCAGGTTTTGGCTGTTGAGGATCTTGCTTCTTATTATCGTCATTCTTAGCAAGTTCTTCCGCCTTCTTTTCCTCGTCAGACAAAGGATCTAGGCGAGCCTGTACCGCGATACTCTCACCTTCGTTCACTTTCACCATCACTTCTTTCGTGCGATAGTTCTGTTTCTCAAAGATGAGGAAAAATACATCGCCCAGCTTCGATTCTTCCTGAACGTTCAGCGGAGCAATCCCCAAAAGTTTCTTCTCATTACTCTGCATATCTTTGATGTAGACCTTGGATCCAGTCGGATACGACTTAATCGAGTACTTTCCTGCACAGGCTGAGATAACTACTGGAGTAAGAGCAAGGAACAACAATTTCAGTTGTCGTCTCAGAAACATTTCCATTATCCTCCATGTTATAGGTCACATCATCCTGATGTTCCTATGTCATTTTCCTAACACTGAAGGGAAAAAACATTTTTTATGAAACTCTTCCTGACCTTGGTCCTAATCTTAGTGTTCTGTGACGTTTCGGAAGCTGGCCTAGAGGCTCCTGTATTGCGTGCCAAGCTCTCCATGTATAGCACAACAGTAACTGCCGGAGAGCTTGTTAAGGACCAACCTCTAGGTTCTATGATGACTTTGCAGCCTTCTTTGCTGTGGAATATCCCTTCGATGAACGCCAGAATGGGTGTCCACTACATTTTGGATGTAAATAGTAACTACGGCGCTACTCCGATCTCTGGGATTGGCTTTAGCGGCTATTACTACTTGAAAGGTCTCTCTTCAGTCTACGAAGTGAATGCCGATGAAGTGCTGACGCAGAAATCCCGCCCGGGCTTATTCACCTTCGCCAGTTTCACTCCGGTTAATTTCAACTTAAATAAATTGGATAAAACGGATCCGAATCAATCGTTCTCATTCAGTGCCCTGGTGTATGAATTTATTTTAGGAGTGGGCTACGAATATCCGCTGAAGCAGAATGCGCTGTTGGCGATTGAACTTTCACAAAGAGAAGGCTCCTCATCGTCCGGCAGCCAAAATGTTCGCTACTCGGGAATGGGAGCCTCGATAGTCTTCACGACTTCTTACTATTGAGCTTTTTCTTCGTACTGTTTCGCTTTGTTTTCTAAAGCTTCAATTTGTTTTTCAAGCTTTTGCAGCGCCTGTTCTTTACGTTTTTGCTCTGCTTGTTCGCGATACTTTTTCTGAGCTTCATCGAAACGCGCTTTCGCAAGTTTCATTTTATCTTGGAGCTCCTCTTCTTTTTTCTGACGTTCAATTTCTTCTTTCGTCAGCTGTTTCTTAAACTGCTGCTGTTGAAGGCGATACGCTTCTTCTGGATCCATCAGCTTTACTTCCACCATAACACGGCGGTTGATCGCCTTGTTCTTAGGAAGCTCCACTCCCTGGGCGTCTTTCTCTGGCGCCAGCGGACGTGACGATCCATAACCAACAGCTGCTAGGACCTTTGAATCAAGGCCGCTTTCTTCGAAGTATCGAACCACGGAACCTGCACGTAACGATGAAAGTTCCCAGTTTGACTTAATCACACCCGATTGGATGGCATCGGCATCTGTATGACCTTCGACGCTGATCTTTTGCACGCTAGGCACGGTTCTTAAAGCGGATACAACTTTACGAAGACTTGGCTTCGCGGCTTCTTTCAACTCCGTTGCACCGGAATCAAAAAGAACTTCCCCGTCGAATTTCAATAAAAGTGTATTGTCGTTTCCTTTAGAAATCTCAACACCTTTCATATCACCAGAGCCCATCAAAATTGTTTTCAATTTTTGCTCAGCCTCAACCACGTTACTGATTTCTTTGATCGTACCGCCGAAGTATTTTGCCACTTCTTTGCGGACAAGGTCGAAACGAGTGTTGTCGAAGCGTGATAATGAGTACATCAATACGAAGAAACCAAAAAGCAGGGTCATCATATCGGCGTAACTGACGAGCCAGTTCGACTCGTCATGGTTTGCGCCATGGTCCTGATGATCCGACTCGTGATGTCTGTGCTTCCTCTTGTGGGCGCCCATCTATGCCGCCTTTTTAGCTGCCGCTGGCGCAGAGTCGTCGCCAATTCTTTGTGCCGGTGGCAAGAAAGATCTTAGGTATTCACGAATGAAGATTGGATGTTTCTTTTCATGAACCAGCAAAACACCTTCTTTAATAATCTCACGCAAAGTCATATCGGCTTGAGATACGCTTGATAGTTTTTCCGCGATCGGAATCAAAACCAAGTTCGCTGTCAACAAACCGTAGAATGTCGCTACCAGAGCTGTTGCCATCGCAGGACCGATGCGGTCTTGAGCGCCTGGCTCCCCCAACGTTTGTAGGAGGGAGATCATACCCAACGTCGCACCCAACAAACCGAATGCTGGTGGGAATC
>JAGIAF010000063.1:0-3142 GCA_017745015.1 Bdellovibrio sp.
CAAATTCGTTGATGTATTCTTCGGGAACTAAATCGGGGCGAGTGGCAAGAAGTTGCCCCAGTTTTACAAACGTGGGGCCGAGTTCTTCAAAGCTCATGCGCATTCGGACTGCCATGGAAAGAGTTTCCATGTCCGAAGAGGCGCTGAGCCTTTCAAGAACAAATTTACCGAGTTTTACCTTTTCCGCGACCTGGTGAAACCCGTGCTTTGCGAACACCGCGACTATCGTTCTCAGTCTTGCCGCGTTTTTTAGCGTCTTTCCGATTTGGCTTCCGGTCTTTAAGGCTGTCACTATTCTTCTCCGAATATTCGTCATTATCACGGAGTTTACTTTGCTCGGCAAACAGCAATTTTTTACTGAACTTTGGTTTTTCTTCTGCTGAGTCTTGGCCCTTAGATTTACGGTATTCCTCTGGACCAAGGATCATTTTTAGCAGACCTTCATCCGGTCCTTTACGGTCTTCGTTATCTAAACGTTGCGGCTTCAGCTGGTAAGCCTTTTGGATTTTCTGCTCTTGGCCTTCGCGATCGTTACGTTTATCTCCGAAGAATTTCGATTTTTGGTTTGGACTCTTATCGTAAGAACGACCTTTTTCGTTTCTTTCGCCTTTGCGTTCATTGCGATCACCACCACGGGCACTGCGTTCCTGGTTGCGGTCACCACGACGATCATTCTTGCGGCGATCTTGGCCTTGGCGGCGTTCTTCACCGTGATAACCCGAGCGCGATTCTTCGCGAGCTTCCTGGCGATCTTTACGAGCACCTGGTTTTTCTGTCTTACGAAGTTTGTTCAAGAACTTTTCAGCAGAACGAGCTGCAGCGGTTTTTCCGTCGCCCACTTCGTCATCAAATTCATCTTCAGTTTCGTCACGGATTTCCATGCCGGCTTTTACAAAGTTGATTTGGCCCAATTCTGGATCAGCTGCGGAAACTTGAATGCGGATGCTATCGCCGATGCTGTAAGAGAAGCCTGAGCGTTTTGCAACCAAACGAAGATTTTCTTCATCAAATTCAAAGCGTTCATTGCCAAGATCATCCAAGCGGATCAAACCGTCGATATCGTATTCACGAAGCAATACAAACACACCGAACTTCGCCACAGAGCTGATCATGCCGTCGAATTCTTGACCGATGAATTTCTCCATAAAGCGGGCTTTTTTGATCGACTGCACTTGGCGCTCTGCTTTCGTGGATCTCTGCTCTGCCGCGGAAAGAATAGTTCCTGCGGTTGCTAGATCATCTTCACTCATCAAGCGATATTGATTCGATTTCACTACTTGTGTTTTCAACAAGCGGTGGATGATTAAATCCGGATAACGACGAATTGGTGAAGTAAAGTGAGCATAGTCATCAAAGCCCAAACCGAAGTGTCCTACGTTGTTAGGACTGTATTTCGCTTGGCTCATAGATCTCAAAGTCAGGATATTTAGAATTTGCGCTTCAGGACGGTTTTCAAACTCTTCCAAAGCTTTCGTCAGACGTTTCTGAAGTTTGCCTTGGTTTAGTTTGGTTTTACCACCGAACGTTGCCATGTACTTTTCAAGAGTACGAATCGCCATTTCATTTGGCGGCTCATGGATACGGAAAAGAGCAGGGACTTGTTTGGCGTTAAGGAACTTTGCCACTGCAACGTTGGCTGCCAACATCATCTCTTCAATCAAGCGATGGGCAAACAAGCGCTCAGATTTTTGGATGTCGATAGGAACACCCGCTCCATCGATCACCAATTCAGTTTCTGGGATCTCAAGATCCAAGGAACCTTCTTTGAAGCGTTTGGCCATCAAGATTTTCGCGAGATCGGCAAGGCGAAGGATATTGTCTTTAACGTGGTTGAATTTCTCTGCGCCATTTCCGTCGATAACTTCTTGAGCTTCGCCGTAAGTGACACGCGCTTTACTTTCCATCACAGCTTCATAGAAGTCTGAACGGGTCATTTCACCAGTAAAGTCGAATTGCATTTCCGCGACCATGCACAGGCGAGGAACATGAGGATTCAATGAGCACAGACCGTTACTGAGAACTTCTGGAAGCATCGGTACCACGAAGTTCGGGAAGTACACTGAAGTACCGCGTTCATAAGCATCGCGATCAATCGCAGTGCCTACTTGCACATAGTGGCTGACATCGGCGATGGCAACGTAAAGCAAGAAGCCTTCATTATTCAGTTCAACATAAACCGCGTCGTCAAAGTCTTTTGCGGTAGCACCGTCGATTGTAATCAAATCAATATCGCGAAGATCTTTACGACCTTTATAGTCTTTTTCTTCAGGAACTTCTTTGAAGCGTTCAGCCTCTTTTAAGGTGTCTGCAGAGAAGTCTTGCGGAATTCCCGCAGAAAGAATCACGCGTTTAATATCAGTCAACGGATCAAGCGCGTTACCGATGACAGAAGTGACTTTACCAGTGAACGGTTTGCCGTCTTCTGGGTAAGTCAGGACTTCGGCCGCAACAAGTTCTTTGTCTTTGGCGCCCATGGAGTCTTCGATCTTAATTTTAAGATCTTGGCCCCAGCCTTTTCCTTCATCACGAAGCATGCCGATTTTATCGTTGAGTATATAGAAGCGGCCGACGAAAGTCTTGGTACCACGTTGAACAACGCGAATCACTTCGCCACGGAATCTTTCGCCACCCTTTTCAGGATAGACTTCAACCGTGACCTTGTCGTTGGTCATCACACCTTCCATAGAATTGCGAGGGATGTAGACGTCTGGATGATCTTTTGCTTCAGGAATGAAGAATCCAAATCCGTCGGGATGTCTTTTGATGGTACCAGTTAGGACGCTTTTTTTATGCATGTTCAAGGTGCTCTTCCTTCTGGCCCTTAGTTTATCATATATAAAAGGGATGTCGAGAAAGTAACTTGAGAGCCCAGCTTGAATCTTCAAAAATGATAGAAGGAGGAGTTATGAGATTTCTCGTCCTAACTTTCTTTGTCTGGTCCCATTCAGTTTTCGCCGCAGTTCAAGGCGACATCACGATGAAAATCAATACGATCCGTGCTCAAACGAATCTGGGCAGTTATGATGTCACTCTGGGGGATCGCGTAGCAGTTTATAAAAAAACATGTTCTGGAGCGAAGTTGCCAGTGTGCCGGTACACCAAAGTCGGTAACGGTGTCGTTGCGCGGGTTTTGAATGACAAC
>JAGIAF010000063.1:3152-8313 GCA_017745015.1 Bdellovibrio sp.
ATTGTCGTCGACAGAGGCGTTGCGCTTGATGAAGGGTATGTGATCAGACCGAGATAATTATCTTTGCAAGAACTTCCGAGGTTGTGACTGTGGGGAGCGCGCCGTATTCTTCAAATTTAAGATGGCCTACGAATTGCTAATTAAATCAATGATTTGACTCTCTCGACATTGGTTTAATTATGGTATATACTAAAAATAGATCCTTTGAGTGGGATCCTCGTAAAAATATTACTAACAAGCAAAAACATGGAATTGCTTTCGAGGAAGCGCTTACTGCTTTTGACGATCCGGATGCGGTAATTCGGGATGATTCTATGCATTCCACCAAGGAGATAAGATTCGCGTTAATTGGAATGAGTGACTTTGGAGTTCTTTTTATTGTGTTTACGATTCGCTCCGCCAACGGTCTTCACAGAATAATTAGTGCGCGGTCTGCAAGTAGGAAAGAAAGACGTATTTATGAAGAAATCAACAAAAGGAATTAGTAAAAATTGGCGTAAAGTGACGCCGTCAGAGACTGCAATATTTCGTGAAATGATTGAAAAGAAATTAGGAGTTAAAAGGCCTAAGCGAGGACGTCCGCCTAAGGCAGTTGGCGCGAAGATGACGCCCATTTCTATTCGTGTGCATCCTAAGGTGCTGTCTTGGGCAAAGAAGGAAGCAAAAAGACGTGGCGTGGGATATCAAACTGTTATTAATGACGTGCTTTTAAAGGCTGCGGCCTAAAAGGAAGTAGCATTACACATAGTCAAAAGGGACCCGAAGGTCCCTTTTGATCTTTAGAAGCTAGCAACTGCCCCAACTGTGAACATGTCTGCATACTCATTTGAATTGTTATCGAATACTTTTTGATCCGCGTGATCAGTGCGGTATTCAGCGTAAACATTGAAGTGTTCGTTCAATGCGATTTTATCTGTGATCGTCAATGAATCTACTTTATCTGCAGAGCCGTAAACAGAAGCACCGGCTTCTTGAAGGTGCATAGCGCCGCGGACCATTTCATAACGAACACCGAAGTTATTCACCCACAATTTGTAAGTCACTAGAGCGCTTGTTGAATCAGACCAACCCGCTGTGCCACCGGCAGTGCCAATATCTGGAGCTGTTGTGCGAGAGTCATAAGTTACAGCAACCAAAAGATCGTCGATAATTTTGTAAGATGCCCAAACGCTAGAAGCTGTGTGCTCGGCGCGGTCTGCCGGAAGTTGGCCGTCTTTACCGAAGTAGTAGCCACCGAACCAAGTAACTGGACCCAGCATACCTGTCGCAGAAACTTCAGTAGTTTTTGTCGGAGTGTAGTCGTCACCGAAAACATTATAAGTAGATTGGTTGTAAGTAGAAACAGTTGCTGTCAACCATTCACCAACTACGTATTTCGCGCGCAAACCTTCGCCGTAACCGGGAATGATTGCTTGGTATGCAATAGAGTTACCGTAGAAAGCGTTTTCTGACTTGAACAACGATTCATAGCCCATTGTCGTCAAGAAGCGACCGAAACCTACTGAAAGGCTTGGAAGAATTTTGTAATATACTTCAAGTTGATCAAGAGTGCCGATGTTGCTTGTGCTTTTTGTTCCTGGAGGTGTTGTGGCATCGGTTACGTAAGCTGTGGGAACGTAAACCAAACGTGCAAGGAAAGAGATTTGCTCTGTCTCTTTTTTTGCCAAAATCTGAGTCACATTCAAACGATAAGTGTCGTTAGGTGCAAAGCCAGTGAACGCCATCTTCTCGTTGTTCGGTGACAAGAAGTCATAATCAAATGCGACCTCTCCATTTACTGTTACACCGGCAACGTCCACTGCGTGAGCAGAAGAGATGCCAAGAAAAAATGCGCACACTATATAGTTAAGAAAACGCACAGAAAGCTCCTTTAAATTTTGTCTGTTTATAACTGTGATAGAGCAATGTTAAGACTATGGTCTAGTTTGTGTAACGTAAAAAGAATATCAACTAGACCATCATCCAGCGCCGAAGGACCAAATTGGAATTTTGCGTCAATCAAAGTTTTTTAAGAGGAAATTTGAACGCTTCGCTGCGTGCTAGACCTGCGCTTTTTGAAAGGTAATGAGTCAAACCTCGTATTCATTTTGTCTGCATGAAATTCGCTGCTGGTGCGGATTTGCTCGCCATCTTTGGAGTCCTTTGTTTTTCTAAAACATCAAAGAAACATAAAATTTTCTGCGTAAAAAATGATCCTATGTTTTGCGAAGTAATTACTCCACTTTTGTTAACGGGGATGTGCTCTAAGACATTTTTGTTGTTGATCTTGATCTAGGTCCTATTTAGCATTTTCGGTGTAAACAAAGACTTTTAATGGATTTGAAAGTTCAAATTATTGCAACGAAACGAAAGGATGCAACAATGAAAAAACTATTGGCAATCGCAGCTACTCTTGCAGCTAGCTCCGCATTCGCAGGCGTTAAATTGGAAGTTCGTTCTGATTACGTTAACACTCCAGCATATGACAACGCAGTAGGCGGCGAAAATGGTGGCTCATCACTATTTACTCCTTCTGTAGCACGTTTGTACCTTAACGGTACTGTAGGTGAGGCGATCGTAGAGTCTGCTTGGAATCTTCGCTCTTTCTCTCCAGAAGTAGCGTTCAACCCATACACTGGTTCAGCTGACCTTTCTAAAAACATGACTGTTGACTCTTTCGTTGACCACCTTTGGGCTGGTAAAGCGATGGGCAACTGGATGTTCAAAGCTGGTAAACTTGAAGTGAACACTGGTGGTTTCGAACGTCAAAAAAATCTTCACGGTGACACTTACCTAGTATCAATGGCAAACGGTGGTATCGGTGGCGTTATCGGTAACCCATTGGCACCTTCAGTTCCAGCTATCGGTGAAGTTGTTAACCCAGAAAACTCTTCTGGTATTTCTGCTGCTTACAGCATCACGGAAAACCACAAGTTGGAAGCTCAAATCACTAACCAGGTTAATTCTCAAACTGCAACTGGTTTTGATACTGCAACTCCAGCAAACGGTTTCTCTGAGAAATCTTTGGATCGCCGTCACACAATGGGCTTGAACTACCTTGGTTCATTCTTGGATAAAATGTTGGTTCTTAACTTGAACTATACTTCTGGTGCAGGTGATACTAACGTGACTGGTCACGAGCTTGAGTTCATCGCGGCTTCTCTTCGTGTTAACCCAATGGCTGACTTGACTTTCGATGTTGAATACTTCGGTAACAAAGACAAGCAAACTACTCCAGGCGGAGCTTCTGCTGACGTAAAAACGACTTCTACAATTATCGAAGCTCGTTACAACATCAACGGTTGGATCCCAGTTCTTAAGTACGAAATGTCTGAGAACACTGGCGCGACTACAGCTACTGACTTCAAACGTGATGCTTGGGCATTGGGCGTTGAGTACGTACCTAAAGCTGACGAAGCATTCCGTTACCACGTAGCATACACTTCAATCAAAGATAAAGACTTCGGTGCTGGCGTTGAAGATATGACTAAAAACATGATCGTAGTTGGTTTCAAATACACTGGCGACATGGCTAAGTAATTTGAATCTCACTAGCTGAGAAACTAAAAAGCCCAGGGTGACCTGGGCTTTTTTTATTTGTAGATATCGAAGTTTAAAAATCTATTTCAAAGACTTGATCGCAGAAGCCAACTCTTTATTCAATTGGGCTGCTTTCTTATCATCAAAACGTTGGTTCAAGCTGTTGTATTGTTGTTCAGCGATTGTGATCAACTGACCAGCAGACAACTTCTCGCCCGTTGCCAAACGAACAGAATCTGATGCGAGAGTATTTTCTTTCAAATGAACGATTTGCGCGCGGATCGTAACCAATTGCATGTCTTCTTCAGCCGCCGCAATTTTACCCAGAGTGTTTTCCATCATGCACTCGTCGCAGTTGTCATCAGCTTCTACAGCGGTTGCTGCCATCGCTTTTACTGAACCCAAAACCATAATAAACGCCAAAGCCAACATGATTTTCTTTTTCATAACTCTCTCTCCTTAGTTATTTAAAGTTATTCACAGCTTTAAATTGCGAGAGCCATGCCGGGTCGAACTCCAACCTCGTAGATCTGACGAGTAAAAACCTGTACAGAGGCCAAAAAGGGGCTATCAATCTCATCTTGAGACGGGCATTCAAATGGGATCCGAATACCAAACTTCATTCCCTTTCTAATTGGCTTTACCGCCGTTAAGAACGGTACCTGCTTCTTGCTAAGTATATGAAATATTGACCAAATTTAAACAGTATATACAAGAGCATACAAGTGGTATAGTATGAGTTACGAATGGGATGAGAGGAAGAATGCTTCTAACCTTCAAAAGCATGGAGTTTCTTTCGAAGAAGCACAAACTACCTGGATAGATCTGCGTGGTATTGAGATCTTCGATTCTATCCATAGTGTCACAGAAGATAGATTTTTGCGAATCGCGCATTCGATTGTAGGACGACTACTTCTTACATCCTTTGTTGAGCAGAGTGATGGTTCTGTCATTCGGATAATTTCTAGCCGTGAAGCTACTAAACAGGAACGAGAAGTTTATGAAGAAAGAATATGACCTTAAGAAAATGAAGATAAGAAGCGTCGGAAGACATGACCCCGAGGCGGCTAAGATTCCGATCAGTATTCGCATGGATGCAATTATTCTGATTAAGCTTCGAGAAGAAGCATTTCGCATTGGAATTCCGTATCAGACATTCATTTCAAGTATTTTACATAAGTATGTTTCAGGCGAGTTGATCGAAAAGAAAAGCGAAAAAGCCAAGCAAGAGATTCGCGAAATAGTTCGAGCGACTTTGGAAGAGCTTGATAAATAGGATTTGAAATCGGTTGTAATGATTTTTTCTTCGCAGAAAATAACATTACAAACGAACTGCCCTCGACTCTGTTGCCGAAGAATTAAAAAAAAGCCGCTGAAATCAGCGGCTTTGCAGTAACTATTTCTCTTTCTTGGGCTCTGCCGGAATCTCGAAGTAGTCTGGCATTACGAACTCCACTGTGAATGGATACTTATAAGACTTATAAGCACCAATCTTAGGGCGTCCCGCTTTGACGTAAGACTCATCCCAAAGAGCTGCCAACAAAACAGCGCCACGAGCAAGGTCGTTCAAAACAATCTTGTCCATTTTCTTGAAGGCGACAGAGGCTGGTTTTCTTTCCGCGGGAGTTTTAAGCTCCATACC
>JAGIAF010000063.1:8323-13496 GCA_017745015.1 Bdellovibrio sp.
AGGTTTGATCACCGGATCAAGCTTCAAAATTTTTGGAACTTCTGCAGTAGAAATCACAGACAAGGCCTTCATTTTCTCGACCACCGTTTTCGGTTTCAAGAAGGAAGGGTTTTTCATTGCACGAGCAGCTTTCAAAACCAAAGCATCAAGATCGCCGTCGAACTCTCCAACAACACCGTCTTCGAAGTAAGCGTGGATGCCGCCGTGACCTGTGGCCCAGCCATCATAGTCCGCTGTCGTGTGGAATGGTTGAGACGTATCACCCACAAAGTGACCCATCAAACCCATATCCGTCACCATTTGGTAAGCAAGCTTGTTGTAAGCAAAGTTTTCGTCTTGCTCCTCTTTATAGTTAGAAGGAACTTTCGCCGCAGCAAATTCTTTTTCAAGAGCCGCAATACGACGAGCGAATTGATCGGCTCTCCACCAAGCAGAACCGAATTCTGTCGGGATGTTCTTGATCGTGGTGCCGTCGTTTTTGAATTTGTTCTCTTTGCCTGTGTAGTCCTGGATGATGCGGATGTAGTCCGTAGGAATATCTTGAGCTTTTACGCCGATCACTTCGGTATCGATGAAGTGGGCAGGGCTTCCGTATTTTACGGCATCGCCCCCAAGGCTCTTCCAATAGAAGTCAGGGATATTACAAAGGTGACCCATCATTTGCGGTTTGTTGCGCAAATATTCTTTTAGACCTTCTTCTTTTACAAGAAAGCTAGCAGTACGGCAGATTGTATCGTGGCCGCGACCGCCCCAACCGAATGCTGCTGTTGAGATCAACAACAAAGGCAAAACCATTTTCATCATAGAGCACCCCTTTTAAAGTTCTTTACCCAAAGCTTTTGGTGGACGACTTGCGCCGATAAAACCAGCAAGAGCAATGATAGTAACGATATATGGCAAAATCTGAACGAACTGCACTGGGATTTCAATCCCAGCGATCTGCGCACCTTGCAAGCGGATTTGAACCGCATCGGCAAAAGCAAAGAGCAAGCAAGCTAAGAAAGCGGGAAGTGGCTTCCACTTACCAAAGATCAACGCCGCCAAAGCCATAAAACCGCGACCACCAGTCATCATCGGAGAGTAAGCAGAAGCTAAGAACAATGACAGGCTCGCGCCACCCCAAGCTGCAAAAGCTCCACTTAAAGTCACTGCAGCCCAACGAACTTTACGAACACTCACGCCACTGGCCACCAAAGCCTCAGGATGTTCGCCGGCAAAAAGCAGCCACAATCCAGAGCGAGATTTCTTCAGCCAGAAGGTCAGAAGTGCGACCAAAATAAAGGCCATCAGAAGCGGTTCAAAGTTGAAACGATCTTCGACCTGCAAAGAAGGAGTTGAACCTGTGGAATTAAAAAGAATCTTCGTGATGAAGGGAATAATACCCATCACCAAAAGATTGAACGCCATACCTGTTACGATTTGATCGGCGCGAAGTTCAATCACGAAAAGCGCATACAAAGCCCCAATAATCAAACCTGCTGCCAGCGCGGCAATCCAACCAATCCAAGCAGAAGCCGAGTAGTAACCTGCCACCGCGCCCACAAAAGCACCGACCAACATGAAACTTTCAAGAGCCACGTTCACGATACCAGAGCGTTCGCTCATCATGCCGCCCATGGAAGCAAAGATCAGCGGAGTTGCCAAACGCAAGGTTGCTAAAGCCAAAGCAAAAAGCATTAAAGCAGTTTCCATTAGCGCTTCCTTTTCTTTTGCAACCAATCCCAATAGCCGCTAGCCGCGACACCAAGAATGATCAAAGCCTGAATGATACGAGAGAAGTCACGAGTGATTGTCGTCGTTTCAAGATCCAAGTCCGAAGCACCTTTATGAAGAGCACCCATCAAGAATCCAGCAACGATAATTCCTAAAGGATTATTGGCAGCCAGCAAAGCCACCGCAATACCGATAAAACCATAATCAGGAGAGAAGCCGACGCGGTATTGTCCCGCGCTGCCCATGACTTCGGAAAGGGCCACGAAGCCCGCGCATGCCCCGGCAAGGGCCATAGCAAACATTTGCACTTTCTTTTCAGAAATTCCGGCGCGATGTGCCGCCTCTGGATTTGAGCCCACCGCTCGGAGTTCAAAGCCCCAAGTAGTTTTCCAGAGAAATACCCACAACAAAATGGCGAGAACAATCGCAAAACCCAAAGAAGCATTGGCTGGCGTGTCTGGGAAAAGACGCGCGATCAAATCGTAATCCTTAAACATATAGTTTGAGGAAACCATCGCCGTTTCAGGATTTTGAGATTGAGGATTTGGAATGACTTTTAAGGCAAACCAGCTTGCAAGGCCTGCGGCGATAAAGTTCATCATGATCGTCATAATGACTTCGTGGCTGCCGCGATAAGCTTTTAGCCAGCCCACAATCCATCCCCAGAATGCACCCATTGCCAGCGCTCCTAGAAGCGCGACAATTGGCGCTAAAGGAAACGGAATATTTGGAAAGAACACACCAATGGCTGCAGCCGTTGCTGTCGCCATCACAAGTTGGCCTTCAGCGCCAATATTGAAAAGACCGGCATGGAAGCCGATTGCTACTGAAAGACCACAGAAGATCATCGGAGTCGCATAAGACAGTGTCAGGCCCAAGTCATACATGGAGCCAAAAGCACTGCGCATAAGAATCATAAAAATATTAAACGGATTTTCGCCAGCAAACAAAGTAAGCGACAGCGCCACCACGAGACCGATGGCAAAACCTAGAATACGTTTCAATGGCCACCTCCCATCGCTGCACCAATCGAGATCTCGTCAAAACTTGTACGAGGGAACTCAGCGACGAAATGTCCTTTATAAAGAACCAAAATACGATCTGAAAGAGCCATCAATTCATCAAGCTCAGAAGAGATAAGTAAAACACCGGCGCCTGCATCGCGAGATTTGCGAATTTGGTCATGGATAAATTCAATCGCGCCAATATCCACACCGCGAGTGGGTTGTGCTGCCACAACCACTTGCGGGTTCTGCAATAAAGCGCGCGCGACAACCAGCTTCTGCTGATTTCCGCCAGAGAAGCGATCGAACTCCAAAGATTCTTTGCGAGGACGAACATCATAAAGTTCCATCGCATCTTTCGTCGCTTTAAGTACTTCCTTCATTTTAAGGAAAAGGCCTTTGGCAAATTTCGGATGACGATGTTGACCCAAAAGGTAGTTTTCATAAGCAGGACGCGAAGGCAAAACACCAAAGCGCAGGCGATCTTCCGGGAAGGAACCCAGTTCGCCATTAATCGTAATCTTTCCAGAGAAATCCTTTTTATGGAAAGCAGACTCATCAAGCAACGCACGAATCAGAATGTCCTGACCGTTGCCTTCGACGCCGGCAATACCAACAATTTCACCAGACTTAATTTCAAGGCCGATATTTTCAACTCGGTGAGCACCGATCTGAGCGGTGAGTTCTTCCACTTTCAAAACAGTCGTTGTGCCGATAGCAGTTCTACGTTCTTGCGGATTTTGCAAGCGACGACCCACCATCAGTTCAGCAAGATCGGCGACGGAAGTTTCTGAAGTTTTTCTGTTTGCAACAACACGGCCGGCGCGGAATACGCTGACGTTGTCCGTCAGGGCCATTACTTCTTTAAGTTTGTGTGTGATGATCAGAATCGTTTTGCCTTCAGCTTTCAAGCGCTGAAGATTTTGGAACAAATCACGCACTTCTTGCGGAGTGAGCACCGCTGTCGGCTCATCGAGAATCAGAATTTCAGAATGTTGTGAAAGGATCTTAAGGATTTCTACGCGTTGTTGAGCACCTACGGAAAGGTCTTCAACTTTCGCCATCAAGTCGATTTCAAAACCATAGCGTTTGGCGATTTCATCAAGCTTGTCTTTTTGTTCTTTGCGCGGAAGCAAAGAGAACGCCGAACCTTTTTGCTGAAGTAAGATGTTATCAAGAGCGGTCAATGGTTCGGCCAACATGAAGTGTTGGTGGACCATGCCGATTTTTGCATTCATGGCATCGATAGATGAATCAAAGTCTGCTGGCTTCCCGTGAACGAAGATTTCGCCGCCGGAAGGGCGATAAAGACCGAAAAGCATCTTCATCGCAGTGGATTTGCCGGCGCCATTTTCGCCGACAATCCCGTGAATTGTCCCTGGTTGAACTGAAAAAGTGATGTCGGAATTGGCGACGCAATCGCCGAACGCTTTAGAGATACCTTTAAATTCAACAGCAGGGGAGGAAGATATCATCGCGTTTATTTTTTCTTATAGTAGTCAGGAACTTGAATTTGACCAGCGATGATCTTCTTTTTGATCTCTTCTGCTTTTTTCTTCATGTCAGCTGTGATCAATTTTTCGTTGTATTTATCAAGCGTGTAGTCGACGCCGTGATTTTTTAAACCAAAGCGCACAATGCCCGAAGTAAATTTGCCGTCTTGGGTTTCTTTGATGGTGTCGTAAACTGCAACGTCTACGGACTTCATCATGCTTGTCAAAATCACACCTGGCTTAATCCAGTTTTGATTTGAATCTACGCCAGTTGCAAATTTGTGTTTCTCTTCTGCAGCATCAAAGACGCCCGAGTTCGAAGCACCTGCACAGGCGAAGATAACATCGGCACCCTTACCGATTTGTGCTAAAGCAAGCTCTTTAGATTTTGCGGGATTGTTCCACGCTTCGCCTGTCACACCAACATAGTTTTCAGTGATCACGATTTTTGGATCGACGTACTTAGCACCTGCTGCGTAGCCCATCGCAAAACGACGGATCAATGGAATATCCATGCCGCCAACAAATCCTACAGAGTGAGTCTTTGATGCCATCGCCGCCAAAGCACCAACTAAGAAAGAACCTTCATGTTCCTCGAACATCAAAGAGCGAACATTCGGCGCTGTGATTTCACCGTCGACGATGGCGAATTTAGTTTTAGGAAATTGTGCTGCGACTTTTTTAACGGCTTCAGTTTGTGCGAAGCCAACACCGATCACGAGATCAAAATTCTTACGTGCGAAAGCGCGATGAAGGTTTTCAATTGCGTTTGCATCTGTTGCTTCAACATATTTCAGTTCAATTTTTAAATCTTTTTCTGCTTTTGTTGCGCCCACGTAAGCTGCGGTGTTGAACGACTTATCGTCTTTTCCGCCTTTGTCGAGAACAAGTCCGACTTTAAGTGTGTTAGCAAAAGAAGTGATGCTGATTGACAGAACGAATAGAGCCGAAAAGAACGATTTT
>JAGIAF010000064.1:0-1920 GCA_017745015.1 Bdellovibrio sp.
GGATTACACAGTTCAAGGCGAAGCGAAGCACATTGAAATTCCGGTTTTTGTAGCTCAGTAATCAAAAAAGGCTCCGTGAGGAGCCTTTTTCGTATCGCTTGGTCGCGACTTAGTGATTTACATCGAGCATTTTGCGAACTTCTTCGCAGTGCTCTGTCTCAAGGCGTACTTGGCCTCGGATCAACTCTTCAAGAGCGACGTCATCACCCACGTGGGTTAGAAGTTCACGATATTTTGCCAAAGTCTTTTCTTCAAACTCCAAGCTTTCTGCCAAGATATCCAAAACTTTGTGAGTTTTAGTTTCAGGAACCGGAGTGACCTTAAGTGAAGGATGCCCACCGTAAGCTGTGATCTTTTCACCGATCAATGAAGCATGGGCATAACCCTCGTTTGCTTGATCATGGAACCATTTTACGATGGGAATACGATTGGGACCTTTGATCATCAAAGCGTAATGCAAATAGCGCATAACGCCCGAAACTTCCATTTCGATGATCTCATTAAGCAAATCAACAATCTTCTTTTTATCTGCTGGTACTGACATGGTGGTTGTCTCCTTGCTCAATCTTATTCATCATCTAACTCGTCGTCGCCGACGACGCCGAGATTGTATTTTTCTATGCGATATCGCATAGATCTGAAAGAGATATGAAGGAGTTTTGCAGCTCTCTTCTTAACCCCCCCCGCAGAGTGAATCGCTTTAACCAGAAGTTCTTTTTCGATTTGACCCATCACCTTATCAAGATCGACACCGTCATCACCCATCTCGATTTCATTGGATGAAGCCATTTTACGACCTGAAGAAGTGTTCACCATTGGCGGCAAGGACTCTGGAAGAATCGTTGCGCCGCCTTCCAAAGCCACCGTGCGCTCGATCATATTTTCAAGCTCACGCACGTTCCCTGGATAGTCGTACTTTTTAAGAATTTCCATCGCTTCTGTACTGATCGCGCCGATGTTCTTATTCAAACGCTCGTTGTACTTCTTCAAGAAGTGATTTGCGAGCAAAGGAATATCGTCACGACGTTCGCGAAGTCCTGGGGTTTTGATATTGATCACGTTCAAACGATAGAACAAATCTTGACGGAAAGTTCCTTTTTGAACCATTTCCTCAAGGTTTCTGTTCGTGGCAGCGATGATACGCACTTCAACTTTAACATCTTCCGTCGCACCCACACGGCGGATGATACGCTCTTGGATAGCACGAAGAAGTTTAACCTGAATAGACATTGGCAACTCGCCGACCTCATCCAGGAACAGCGTACCGCCGTCAGCTACTTCAAAGAGACCGGCTTTATCAGCCACAGCACCTGTGAAGGAACCTTTTTTATGACCGAACATTTCTGATTCCATCAAGTTTTCTGGGATAGCACCGCAGTTCACTGTGACGAAAGGTCTGTCTTTCAAAGGACCGTTGTAGTGAATCGCTTTCGCTACAACCTCTTTACCAGTACCCGACTCCCCTGTGATCAAAACGTTGGTTGGCGTTTGAGAAACGCGCTTAACCATATCGAAGATCGAATGCATCGCCGGAGAATTTCCGACCATGTTTTGGAAAGAGTATTCTTTAACGAGTTCCTTTTTAAGAGATCTATTTTCAACTTCCAAGTTGCGCGAACGAAGCGCATTTTGGATGTTCATGCGAACTTCGTCGATTTTAAATGGCTTCGTCAAATAGTCATACGCGCCCATTTTCATCGCTTCAACTGCGGTTTCAGTTGTACCGAAAGCAGTGATCAGCATGAATACTGTATCTGGGTATGATTCTTTAACGTGTTTCAAAAGTTCAATACCCGTCACATGCGGCATTTGAAGATCTGAAATAATCATATCGAAAGTTTTTTTAGTTAGAAGGTCTTTAGCTTTTTGGCCGTCTTCAGCCAAAGTGATCTCATAGCCTTCTTTTTTCAGCATGATCTC
>JAGIAF010000064.1:1930-13255 GCA_017745015.1 Bdellovibrio sp.
CGACTTCATGTATCCGCTCCCACGTCCCTGTGTATTAATATCATTCTTTAGTTTGCTTTAGGGAAAGTCAAAATAAACTCTGTCCCCACACCTTGCTCACTCTCAACAAAGACCTGTGCCCCATGCCCCTCTAGGATTTTATGAGTCACAGCTAGACCAAGGCCTGTGCCTTTGGGTTTTGTTGTGTGAAAAGGCTCGAACATTTTCTTTTTCGTTGTTTCACTCATGCCACAACCGGTGTCGCGAATGCGCACTTGGACGGACTTATCCTCCGCAATAGCCTTCACAGAAATTTGCGGCTTCTGCGCTTCATTCATCGCTTGATAAGAATTCAGCACGATATTCAAGAACACCTGCTTCAACTTATCACGGCGACCCAAGATTTTGAGTCCACCACCAATTTCACGAATTTGCTCAACATCTGCGCGCACTTTCGTGTCTGATTTGATGGCATCAAAGACTTCATTTAACAAAGACGCCAAATCAACAGGATCCGTTGGCGGAGTCTCCGGCGCACTGTAATCCAAGAATTCAGTAATGAGGTTGTTTAAGCGATCAATCTCACGCAAAACAATCTTCATCAATTTGCGATCATCGTCATTTGTCACCGTTTGCGTCAGCATCTCGATACTTCCGCTGATACCAGCCAATGGATTGCGAATCTCATGTGCAATACCCGCAGCCAAGCCACCGACTGCAGCCAATTTTTCATTTTGACGAGCGGCATATTCCAACTGACGAACCTTCGTCAAATCGTCTAACAACGCAATCGACAAAGATCCTTGAATCTCGGGGCTGAATACTTTTGTAATCGTCACACCTAAGATTTTTGATTCTTGATCAGGGCCTGAAGTATAACGAAGATCCCCTTTGAAAACAGATTTAGACGACGTCGCTTGAGGAAAAAGCTTAAACCAATTCAACTCACCCGGAGTTGCTCTCTCAAGAATCTGCAACGCCGAGGTATTGGCTGTGACCACCTGGCCATCATCCGTAAATGACAGCATCCCCGAAGGGATATTTTCCAAAAGGAACTGATTCAATTCTTGAGCTGAACGAAGACTTAAACCCGTCTTTTTCAACTCTTTACCTACGGATTGCAATTGCTCACTTAAGTAACCCGCAAGCCCCGCCACCGAGAAGAATGCGATATTATTAAGGGCCAACAAGAAGAAGAAATTCAACGCCTTCATCTCTGGCGAGAACAGAGCTGCCACGGTAAAGAAGATGCTCGTGATCAATGCCAACGTCATGGCACCCACACCACGGCATGCGATCCCCGCAAGAAGGATGTTCACCAGATGCAAGAACAAGAACAGAGATTGATTTAATCCGAAGAAGTAAATCAAAAGCGAAATGAACAACGAATCCAGGACAAATCCCAAGAACAACACACGAGGTCGTTCGAGCAACTGATCCCACTTTGCGATCCACACAATGTGCAAAGCAAATGCTAGCGTCAAAACAGCATAGAATGGAGCCAGCACCGACCAGTTGACGAAAATCCCTTGAGCCAGGGATGAGATAATACTGACAAGAAGAACAACGACAAAAAGACTGACACGAGCAAACTCTACCGTCAGTCCTTGATTTTTATTGTTCTGAAGAGCGTAGCTTAAACGCATTAGCCCCCACCGACCACGTCGGCCATACCGAAGATAGGAAGATACATGGCGATAACGAGGATGGCGATAATACCACCGAGGAAGACCATCATCAGCGGCTCAAGAAGCGACGTCATCGCTTTCACCGCAGTTTCAACTTCATCTTCATAGAAGTCTGCAATCTTACCCAACATAATATCCATCGTACCGGATTGCTCACCGATAGAGATCATTTGCACCACCATCTCAGGGAAAACTTTTTCCTTTCCCAAAGGAGATGCAAAGGTACGACCAGAAGTAACTGACTCTTTACAACGAAGAAGGGCTTGTTCGATAACGACATTCCCCGCTGTTTTTGCGGAAATATCGATGGCATCAATCAAACCAACACCCGAAGAAAGCAATGTCGACAATGTTCTCGTCAAACGAGCGATTGCAGATTTTTGAACAACCTCACCAAACACTGGCAACTTGAAAAACAAGCGGTCGAACGTGTCGCGTCCCTCATCCGTGCGGTAATACTGAATCAACGCAAATGGAATGATGATCACGGCACCGATGTACAAATACCACTTATGAATCAATGAGTTACTGAGAGCAACCACGGCTTGAGTCAATGCAGGTGGTTCTTTACCAGCGGAGTTAAAGAACTCCATAAATTTTGGAAGGATAAAGACCAGGATACCAGTGATAACAAGCATTGCCACAATAAGGATCACGATCGGATACACCAAGGCACCCTTCACTTGTCCCTTAAGTTTCTCTGATTTCTCCATGTAGCTTGCAAGACGCTGCAAGATACCATCCAAGATACCGGCTTCTTCGCCGGCTTGGATCATATTCACATACAATTTATCAAAGACTGTCGGCACCAGGGCCATGGAGTCCGCCAAACGGCGCCCACTCTCAATCGAGCTTTTTACACGTCCCGAAGCTTCTCTTAGAGGTCCCGGGCGCAAACCTTCAGACAAAATTTTAAGAGCGTCCACCACAGGAATACCCGCATTGATCAAAGTCGCAAACTGACGAGTGAAAATCTGTAGATCTTTTCCCTTCACTCGCGGAGCAAACATCGTTCCCAAATCAAAACCACCGCCGCCCGTCTTTGCTCCGGCACTCATGCGGATCGGCTGAAGTTGCTGCGCGCGAAGACGAATGATGGCTTCTTGTTGTGAGCCGGCATCAATCTCCCCTTGGACAATTTGTCCTGCGGAATTCTTAGCCTGATAGGAAAACTTTGCCATCTTAGATTCCTACCTTTTTCAAAAGCTGATCCAAATGATCTGGATCGCGCGATGCTTCAAATGCCGTCTTCAAATCCACACGACGGCGGATTAAGTGCTGCAAAAGCGATTGATTCAGTGTCAAAATACCTGAATTTTCTGGAGCCGTTGTCAAAACAGACTGCAATGCCGCCATATTTTGTTGTTCCAACGCCTCACGAATCTGAGGTTTCACCAACAGCAACTCATGAGCAAAGACGCGTTCACTGTTCAGACCTGGCATTCCATATTGGCCAAGGCCCATAGAAAGAACTTCCGCAAAACGTGCGGAACCATGAACACCGAAACGATCCGTCAATACTGCCAAACAACGACGAAGAGCATTGATCATAGACGGAGCACGCATTGAATAGATCACGAACACGCCACGCTCGGCCAACGACAACGCTTCCAAAAAATTGGAATCATCACTGACATCGTCATAGACGACCATGTCCACGCCATTCAAAAGAGAATCACGTTCTTCTTTGCGAGCAAAAAGACCATTGTGATAAAGGAAGCAAGCTTTTGCTTCACGAACCTGCGGGAAAGCTTTGGAAGAGAAAACAACGCCCATAAAGGACTTTTCTTCACCCATTTTTTGAAGCGTTTTAAATAGAGTTCCCGTTTGACCTGACTCTCCGCTGCCGGAAAGCAGAACCAAACCTTTCATACGCAAGCATGTTTCCAAATAAGAACCTGGAAGTGGCATTTCAAATCTAGATCCATCAAGATCCAAATCAATAACCGCCTTCATGGTACTTTCTTGCTGGAAGAAAGAAAAACCAATACGTGTGTTTTCTAGTGAGGTCTCTCCGACCACCACACCCGTCGTCTCAAGAACGGCCTTTTGTTGATTATCCAAAAAGCTTTGTTGCAACAAATTCCATTCAGTCATCAGACCTGGAGAAGTTCGAAGACTTTCCCAGCCCGCAGCGCTGCGAGCGCGCGGTTCACTTCCGACAACGAACAAAAATTCTTGGGATTTCTTTGCTTTTGCTTGCAATAAAAGTTCTGTCAAACTCATTAGACGTCCTTCACAGATGCATTCAAAACTTCTTCAATCGTTGTAAGACCACGTTTTAGCTTTAACAAAGCACTTCGACGCAAAGTTCTCATACCTTGCTCGCGGGCTAAGAAACGCAATTGGCCCGTCGAGGCACCTTTTAAAATAGCCTCTTTCATTTTCTCCGTCATGCTGAGCAATTCATAGATTGCCAAACGACCTTTGATACCGGTGTTATTGCAGTTCGCACAGCCTCTTCCACGGAAAAGTTTGTAATCTTGAACTTCATTGGCAGGAACACCAAGGTTGATCAAAGTTTGTGGCGGAGTTTCGACTGGGGTTTTACAAGATTCACACACACGTCCCACCAGACGTTGCGCAACAATCAAATTCACAGTTGAAGTGATAATATACGAAGCTACACCCATCTCCGTCAGGCGAATCACCGTCGACGGAGCATCGTTGGTATGTAGCGTACTTACAACCAAGTGACCTGTGGAGGCCGCTTTAAAGGCGATCTCTGCCGTGTCCAAATCACGAATCTCCCCCACCATCACGATATCGGGGTCTTGACGAAGGAAAGACTTCAAGGCGCTGGCGAAAGTCAGATCGATGTCAGGATTCATTTGAACCTGATTGATACCTTCTAAGTTAAACTCCACGGGATCTTCCGCCGTAGAAATATTAACGTCCGTTTTATTAAGTTCCGCCAAGGCCGAATAAATTGTCGTGGTTTTACCAGATCCCGTAGGACCCGTGATCAAAACCATTCCCTGTGGCATATTGATGTTATTCTTGAAAAGTTTTAAATCATCTTCCTCAAAGCCAAGCTTGGTCATATCGAGTTGAAGATTGGACTTATCGAGCAAACGCAGAACAACTTTTTCACCCCACATAGTTGGCAGAACGCTCACACGGAAATCCATCTCTTTTCCTTGGCGTGTACCCACCTTCAAACGACCGTCTTGAGGACGACGTTTTTCGGCGATGTCGAGCTTTGACATGATCTTGATACGCGAAGCGATCGCTGCGCCCGTTCCTTGCGGAGGCGCTGTGGCTTCACTCAAATTACCGTCGATACGGAAACGCACGCGGTATCTTTTTTCATAGGGTTCAAAGTGGATGTCGGATACTTTTTTACGAATGGCATCGGCCAAGATAGAGTTCACGAACTTCACGATCGGGGCATCTTCCACCCCGCCACTCGAGTCGATAATTTCTACGACAGGACCGGTTTGCAAAAAATCATCGTCCACGTCTGACATCGCATTCAGTGACTTCACACTGATCGAGCCGCCATAGTATTTTTCCAAGCTCGCTGCGATAGCTGTTTCTGTGCCGACAACAGCTTGAATGCGACAACGAGTGATGAAGCGCAAGTCTTCCTTCACCATAATGTTGCTTGGATCCGTGAACGCGACAACCAACGTTGTTCCCGCCTTTTGTAGCGGAATCAAAGAGTTTCTTTCGCACACATCACGTGGAACTAATTGGATCACTGAAGGCTCAATTTCAAACGTACTTACTTCAACGCCGGGAACAGCGAAGTTCTTTTCCATGGCGCGAAGGATTTGATTTTCCTTAAGAAAGCCCAATTGAATGATAGTCGCCGTCAACTTCTGTCCCGACTTTTTTTGTTCTTCGACAGCAGCAGACAACTGATCTGGTTTGAGCAGACCTTGCTTAACTAATATTTCACCAATTTTTAAAGAAGACATTGTGGCTCCCCAGTAAAACTTTATACCAGGGTGCCATTTTTTGTAACTAGACCGAAGAAGAGTTTTCTTTCGTAAACGCTTGAATCATCTCAGCAAGCTCTGTGTTACTCACCAGATTTTGAATATGAATTCTCTCCAGAATTACCTCGACCAAAGCCTTCAACACTTGCGCGGGATATAGAACTTTCAACTCAGCTCTCTCCGCCTCTTCCAGCAAATCACTGTGAAGAACTCCAAGGTATGCGTCCAGTGCATACCCGCCGGTTTTCATAAAATTGAAATACGACAGGTCATTCAACAATGCTTCTTGCGGGCGCAAGTCACAGGTATTAATCACCAGCGAAGCACTGATAGCCTGAATCGTCAGCTCTTCAATGGGAAGAATCTTAAACTGAATTCCCAAGAAATTCCGTGTGAGAATCTTTGCCTCTTCTTGTAAAGCGACGGTATCTTCTCCGATAAGATAAATCTCTTGCAAACCTAAGTTGGCGCAGACCGCAGCCGCCACGCGGGCTTCCTCACCGCTCCCCACCACAAAAGCAGGAGCACGAGTGTCTAGATCTCGTGCATTTTCGATCAAAACTTTGCGAATCGCTTCATACAAAAAGGCACGAGGGTACCACTTCCCATCATCGGGCGCGTAGGCATCGAAACAGCCCAGACTCCGAACCAGAGATGGCAAAACGGATAAAAGTGGCAACAGCTCGTTACTTTGTGCAAAGGAAAAGAGCACTAGATCTGCATCCTTCAAAATCTCTGGCGAATACTCCGTGTGAGACACACATTCAAGAGAGCCTTTTTCCTTGGCAAGCTTCTCCAGAAAACGAAACACCGTGCTCGGTGCCTCCGCATTGATCTCATGAATTTTTTGAATGCTCATCAAAGTACTTTCGGGCGGCTGCCATATCGCTATGAATTTGCGTTTTCAATTCTTCGATACCGTTGAACTTCATTTCGTCGCGCTGAAAATGAAGCAAATACACTTCCACTTCAACACCATAAAGTTGCGCATCGAAATCAAAGATATGGGTTTCGATTTTGATCGGGCTTTTCTTATCTTCATGAAAGGTCGGATTGATCCCGATATTGGTGATCGACGGATGCATATGACCACCAAAGTTTGTCAGCGTAAAGTACACTCCTTTACGAGGCACAAACTCGACATCCGCATGCACGTTGGCTGTCGGCACACCAATGGTGCGACCGCGCTGAAATCCTTTTTCTACGGGACCACGCAAATAGTACGAACGCCCTAAAAGAACTTTGGCTTTTTCAATCTCCCCTTGTTGTAAAGCTTCGCGAATACGCGTCGAAGACACCACTTGGCCTTGCAATTGGAACGGCGGAATAATGATCAAACGAATGCCTTTTGCCGCACAGAATTTTTCCAAGAACGGAATATTCCCCGCGCGGTCTGCTCCGAATGAAAAGTCATGTCCGACGACCAAAGTTTTAGGGTTCAAATTCTTGCAGATGTAATTTTCCAAGAACTCCTCGGCCGTCACTTTGGAGAATTCCTTAGTAAAATTCTCAATGATCATCACTTCAATCCCTCGAAAAGCGAATTGTTCTTGCTGATCGCGCAAGTCGAACATGCGCTGCGTGCTCCTCTCGGGATGCAGAACTTTTACCGGATGAGGGTGGAAAGTATACACGACCGACGGGACACCAAAATACTGGGCCTCGCGAGTCACATTCTCGATGAGTTGCTGATGTCCAAGATGAACACCGTCAAAGTTGCCTATTGTGACGACAGAAGCCTCTAATGAAGCAGGCATCTGCCCTACGCCTGGATAGATATGCATATTTTTCAATATACCTGTTTCCGCACTCGGCGGTAAGGGCTTTTAGTAGTTGATATTTTTAATATATTTGCTATGTTGCGACGCGTGCAAAAGGACTCATTAAAACAGCTATTATTTCGCGGAGAGGTCCTGATTCGTTTCTTCTCCCGCCGCCGAGGTTTTTGGCTTCGCTGCCTTTTGTGTTGGGCTGTCGGTTGTTTAGCATTGTCAACCGATGAGACCACGTCTTACGACCAGCGCTTTCAATTGCGTGGGGACCAAAAAGTTTCAAACCAAATCGTCCTGATCACCATTCGTCAATCCGACTTCGCGGGTGTTTACAATGAACGCGCCGGCTTTATGGATATCTCCGAAGCCACCGACATCACAGACAGCTTCTTCTGGGATAAGAAAATCTGGGATGCACTTTTGACGAAGGTTCTGAAACAAAACCCTCAGTCCGTGGGCGTCACGTTGTACTTCGGCGATAACATCGGCGCTGTTCGCCTCACCCAATCCGAGCAACAAGTTTTCTTTGATCCCCGTATCGTTTGGGCGTCGACAACAAACTCTTTGGAGCGGGTATTAACCCCCGCCTTCACAAATCGCGAGCATTCAAACTTAGGAACCAATGAACTTCGTCGTGACGAGGACGGCGTAGTCCGTCGCGTATTCCCACAACGTTCTGACATGCCTCACTTGGTAGAAAAAATCACGGGTAAAAGCTTTCCCACCAGCCAAGCCGGCCTTCCGATCAACTTCCGCGGCTCAAACCACGCTTTCGTTCAATACAATCTTTCTGAGATTCTGTTTGATGAAATCCCTGCTAACACCTTCAAGGGTAAGATCATCCTGATCGGGGCTGAGACTTCAGCAACGCCGACTTATCTGACACCGCTGGGGACAATGTCTCGCACAGAGATCTTGGCCCACATGACGGATACGACTTTGGGAAACAAGTGGATCAAACGTTTAAACTTCTTCTGGTATGCTGTTGGCTTTTTGGTCTTGATGGGATTTGCGGTGTTTATCATCACCACCTATCCGCAATCAGTGGCGTTGTTCTTTATCCTGTGGATCGCAACTTTGCTAGCGGCTCTTTCGGCCTGGGTTTTTGACAGCTTCTATTTCTGGTCACCAGCCTTTGCGCCGTTTGTATTGCTAGCAACAACATGGACGATCTTTATCGGTTATCAAGCGACCAAGATCGAACGTCGCAACTTCGCTTTACAACAAGAACAACAGTACTTGGCGGAGCTGGAGCAATTGAAAAACAATTTCGTGAGCTTGATTTCTCATGACTTAAAAACACCGATCGCAAAAATCCAAGCCATCGTAGATCGCCTTATGACTCAGGAAAATCAAGATCCTGATTTACAAACCGACCTGCGCTCGCTCCGTACTTACGGTGATGAACTGAATCGCTATATCCAGTCGATCCTAAAAGTCCTGCGCGTAGAATCTCGTGAATTTAAAATTCACAAAGAGGTTGCGGACATCAACGAAGTGATCGAAGAGGCTCTTTTGACGTTGCGTCCGTTAGCACGTGAAAAGGGAATTCAGATTCAAACATCACTGGAGCCGATGTTCTCTGTGGAGTTTGACACCACCTTGATTAAAGAAGTTATTATCAATCTGGTTGAAAATGCGATTAAGTACACGCCGCCTCAAGGTCACATCGAAGTGATCTCTCATGAAAGCGAAGATAGCGTGCACGTGATCGTCAAAGATACCGGTGATGGGATCAAGCCAGAAGACCTCGACAAAGTTTGGGGTAAGTTCACGCGCGGTAGCGACCAGGACATGAAAACCAAAGGTCATGGTTTGGGTCTTTACCTTGTTAAATATTTTATCGAACTCCATGGCGGTAGAGCCGCAATGGAAAGTAAAGTAGGTCAAGGAACGACTGTTTCTTTCACTTTACCACTTGAATCAGAAAACGAAACTGAGGAGATGATATGATCAATAAACTCCACACTCTCATTGTCGACGACGAAGCAGAATTGCGCCGCTCCGTGATCTCGATTTTAAAATCGACGATGCCAGAGATTGAATTCACGATCGAAGAAGCCTCAACAGGCAAAGAAGCTCTTGAAAAAGTGCAGCGCCAATCTTGGGACTTGGTTTTGATGGACGTTAAGATGCCAGAGATGAATGGTCTTGAAGCACTCACGGCGATCAAAGAACACGATCCTCGCACCTTTGTCGTTTTGATGACGGCTCACTCTAATCTTCACGATGCGGTTTTGGCGATCAAAGAAGGTGCCTACGACTACGTAGAAAAGCCGGTGAATCCACAAACTTTGACTGAGATTGTTCGTAAGAGCCTAGAGGCTCGCGACTTGGTCTCTAGCCTAGCACTTTCAAATCCCGTTTTTGACGACGATATCGAAAGTGAATTCGTTGGCGGATCGCAAAAGATGAAAGAAGTCTTCAATCTGATTTATCGTCTTTGCAAAGTCGATACCACAGTTTTGATCCGTGGTGAGAACGGAACAGGTAAAGAGCTTGTGGCCCGTGCCATCCACTTCAACTCCCCTCGTAAATCTGGCAGCTTCGTCGCCATCAACTGCGGTGCGATTCCAGAGAACTTAATGGAGAGCGAGCTGTTCGGTCATGAAAAAGGCGCCTTCACAGGTGCCGTGGAACGTAAGATCGGTAAATTCCAAATGGCCAACAACGGAACATTGTTCTTGGATGAAATCGGCGAACTTCGCCCCGATATGCAGGTTAAACTCTTGCGCGTCCTTCAAGAAAAGAAATTCACGCCGGTGGGATCTAACCGCGAAGTGAAAACAACGACGCGTATTATCGCAGCGACCAACCGCAATCTGGAAAAGATGATGGCCGATGGCACCTTCCGCGAAGACTTGTTCTATCGCTTGAATGTGATGCCGATTTTCTTGCCGCCTCTTCGTGATCGTACGGACGATATCGAAGCCTTGGCTCAACACTTTATTAAGAAATTCGCCCGTCAACACGGTCGCGTGATCAACGACATTGCTCCGGATGCTCTGGAGATGTTAAAGGCCTATCGCTGGCCAGGAAACATCCGTGAACTTGAAAACGTGATTGAACGCTCTTTCATCGTAGAAAACTCCTCGAACATCACAATGGATTCTTTGCCTGAGTCTTTGAAGCTAGCACCCAAAGAAACTGCAGAAAAAACTGCCAGCGTGGGCTACTCGGGTCCGTTGGACTTTGATGCTTTCAAAGAGGAGATGGAAAAAGAGTTTATCATGAGCGCATTGAAAGCGAATCATGGCCGCATCAATCAAACTGTGGCTCAAGCGAATATTCCTAAGAACACTTTACTACGTAAGATCCGCAAATACGGTATCAACGTTAAAGACTTTACGAGCGAAGAATAAAATCTGCCGTTTGGAGGACCTGCTCTGGCGGCAGGTTCTTCATGCAGACGTGAGTTTTGATGGGACAGACTTTATGCCCATGCTTGCCGCAAGGACGACATGCCAAATTCTCTTTCTGCGCCACATAGCTTTGCGCAGACCACGGACGAAATCCAAATTCCAAAACAGTAGGACCAAACACCGCAATCAGAGGCGTTTCACACATCGCCGCTAAATGCGTCGATGCACTGTCATTTCCTACAACCAACCGAGCTCGAGCAATAATTTGCGCCGATTCAATGATCGCTGTTTTTCCTGCAATCGAAATAGATCCTGAGATTTGCGCGGCCACTTGTTCAGCCAGCACTTCTTCTCCTGGGCCGCCCATGACATAAACCTGAAAGCCTTCTTCTTGAAGTTTGCGACCGACATTAACGAAGCCTTCCACCGTCCAACGCTTTGTTGCCCACACACTGCCGGGGAAAAGCAAAACGGCCTTTCCTTCATCCACCGCTTTTAAGTCATAGCGCTGTTTCAAAGAAGCATAGATGTCCGTCATTGCCAGAACTTCCTTACGCAAGCTCATCGAAGCCCATTGAGG
>JAGIAF010000065.1:0-210 GCA_017745015.1 Bdellovibrio sp.
CCCCATTACTTCATAACTAGCTGAAATAACATGCTTCTTTTCAATTCTCATCGAGGGACACCACAAGTTCGACAACCCGTTTTCCTAAGGTGCTCATTCTCAACATGAGAAGCCTTAGGCATTTCGTGGGCTTAGAAGCCGTTGGCACGAACACCAAAGTTGGCCCGGCATTGGCTTTACATACAGGTAGGAAAAGGGGTCTGGAAGACC
>JAGIAF010000065.1:220-13218 GCA_017745015.1 Bdellovibrio sp.
GGACTTATGAAATTCAACGATAACCACAAGAAATGGGCCATGACGGGAGTACTACTTGCCGTTCTAGGTTTCAATGTATCTATTAATACGTCAAAGCCAGTATTTGAAATGAACTCTGACTTTGCATCACGCACTACAAGCCGCACCGAAGGTGCCTCTAAAGAAGAGTGTGAAAAGTGTTTGGAACTTAAACCCGACAGTGGTTTCGAAAGAAATAAGTCCGACATCATCGACGTAAGCGAATTGATCTCTGACCTTGCAGAAAAGCATAAAACTGTAAAAGCAGATATTGATGACGAAGATGAAGATCGTGATACTCGCTCTACACGCAGAACACGTTCTGCTAAAGAAGACGACGAAGACGACAGACCACGCAGAACTAAAAAAATTGCGCTTGAACAAAGCGAACTTGAAGATGCACTTATGGAAAAAATCGATCAGTGCGAAAGCGCTCGCCGCAGCCGTGATGGCCAGCTCGATTGTATGTCTTCAACTTTGGTATCATTTATGAAGAAATACCCAGGTTTCTCAGACAAACTCTTGGTAGATACTCTTCAAGACAGATTCATGCCGATCATGAGCGAAAAGCTTGAGAGCATTCGTGAAGACGCACTTGCGACAGACCAGTTCAGTCCCTCATATTTAAGAAGAGAAACTGTTGATGCACTAAAACCATTGGCAGAGATCGTCGCGGCAGTACCATCAGACAAGCGGGCTTTGAAAGCAGATCTAGTTTCGGTTGAAAAAGAATTGTCGAGCGCGACTATCAAAAAAGTTGCAGAGTTGAATGACACATTGAGATCAAGCAGCCAAGACCCACTTTCAGCTCAAAGTACATCGATGGAATTAAGAAATCGCCTGATGGAACTTCAACAATGGGGTCAGTACTATCAAATCGCGCAAATCGTACCAAACGGCCTTGCACGAGCTGATCAAAACGCTTCCTTCTTGCAACAAAATATCAACCAAATGACAAGCCAAGTTTTGGGTATGAACTACACGATGAATCCGAACGGCATGATCACTTGGAGTGATGGTACAACAACTGGTATTAACGGTACAATGGGAACAATCACTGGTACAGGTATGCCAGTACAAGGTGTCGGTGGAATCCTTGCAGCTCCGGGTGCAGTAGGTACTGGTGTAGCAACAACTCCACTTGGTACGTCTGGTTTTATTCCAACGAGCAGTGGTTTTGGACAAACGACTCTACCACTGGGAACTCAGCGAGTAACACCAGGATATGTACCGGCCACAGGTACAATCAGCTTGATCCCACAAACAGGCCGCGGATTCTAAGACTCGCGCTGATTAAAAATAATAAGTCCAAAAAACTCCAACGGGACCATGACGGTCCCGTTTCCTGTTTTAACGAACGAAGATTTGAATTTGCGCCGGAATATTCGACTGAAGATCATAAACGCAGCTACAACGCTTGATACGAAAATGAATGAACGCGCACCAAAGCATCTTCTGAATAAAGCCCCAAAGCTCCGGAGTGATCGTAAAGAGCTTCCGGCATTTCTTGACCTTCGTAGTCCATGACGAGCTCCCCGTCACGGAAAACTCGGAAGGATTGATGATCTTTCACAATATAAAACACACTCCGTACATTCATTTGCAAATCTTTGGAGTCGGTCGTTTTCAAGAAATGTTGGCTCACTTCTTCAAAAATTCTTCCCAGTTCAACTCCTGAATTGGGTTTCGCAATAAAGTAGTTCGCCGTTTTATCTTGGCCATGGGGCTTTTGATAATTCCCAATGAACCAAAGAACTTCCCAATCATTGGGTGTTGAAGAGCGCAACTGTCGAACCGTTGTGGCCTCGAAACGAACCGCATAGTTCTTCACTGGCTTTACCATCGTGTCTTTTAACAGAAGAAGAGCTGCGAAAGTTTGTGCCGAGGTTCTTGCGCGTTGTGGTTCAAAAACTAAATCGCCGCTGCCGTCAGGATTGAAAGCGACTTCGCCGCCTCCGTCGTACTCAACTTTCCAATGAGCTGGCGTGAGGGGAACACTGGAGAGCTTATAATTCGGAAGACCAGGAGTCTTAGGCCGCTTATGTATACAACCACTCAACATCAAGATCGGAATCAGCCAAAGAGTTTTCATGAGGTCATCATAGGATGAATCGCTGATTTTGGGCAAAAAAAATCCAGGAAGGATTTTTTTCGCGCAAGCCCCGTAGGGGTCGAGGGCAGGAGCCCGAGACAAAAAAAATCCCCGGGGGTTTCCCCCCGGGGCCCTGCTCACCACCAAACAAGTCGTATCATGTAGTCATCAAGCTGTCGTACAAGTTGCAATCAAGTTGTTATCAAAAGCTGATGGCGGCTTTAGATGCAAATCCAAATGTAAAATCATTTCCTAGGTTCGCGTTTCCGTTTTTCCACGCTTCACCAGGGAATAGAAGACCGATCTGATTCACCCATTGAACTCTTTCAAGCGGTTTGTAAATCACTTCGATATCCCATTCTAGGCCCAAATCTTTTTTAGCATCAACAGAATTATGCAAGGTATTCATCAATTGTGCGTAAACTAGTGTATTGCGAACATCGAACTTATCGTTCCAAGCATAAGTCACTTGAGGCGCTAGATAGAAAGCATTGCCGACACTTTCGTCGTCCACTGAGTTTCCAACATTCAAAGTATCTTTCGTTGGATCTGCTGGATCAAAATGCTGAGGCTTCACTGCATTCGTATTGAAGAAGTCTTCGCTACCCAAGCGGTGATTAAACATCAACATACCTACGTTGTAGTTTTTGTTAAATGCAAAACCGCTGAAGCTTGAAGAAGTTCCGTTGTAACCAGTCGCCATACCTGTTTTAACGACCCAGTCCCACTTAGATTCATTGCGTGGGAAGTAAAGTTCAGCTGCGATACCATAGCCGTCCAACTTCACATCATCACCAGCAGTGGTCACGATACCTGTGTTACCCGACTGGAAACCCGCTTCGATTTTGAAACCGAAGGAATCCCAACCACGTCCTAGCACAAAGCTCGTTGACTGGATGCTCAAGTCACTTGTTGCTGTTCCACCAGTACCACCTGTCGTGCCTGTGTAGGCGTCGATTTGTGATGCTGAGTAGTTCAACGAACCTGAAGAACCTTTTCTCGCTTGCATGTAAACACCGATCAAAGATTTCTGCTCGGTGTTTTCGTATTGAAGTTGTGCACCCATTACAGTCATGTTTTGACCTTGACCATAATCAGCGGCGTACTCGCGACCGATCAACGGCATCACGAACCAGTCACCCACAACAACTTTGTAAGCAATCATATCACGTGTTGTATACCAGTGATCAAACTCACCTTTACCCGCGCTGTACATCATGCCCAAACCGAAATCGAATGGCGCACGACCTACGATCAAAGAACCGAATTCTTGATTCACGTTCAAGTACAACTGACTGGCTTTAATGTCTGCAACACCCTGGTTGCCTGCAGTTGCCGCATTGTCATTCGCATTCAAACCCCAGATCGTACCGACTTGAGAGTTTGGATAGATATTGCTGTTCAAGATATCAAAGCGAGAAACGATGTTGATACCGTCAGCCGCGATGATTTTTGGGCTCAAGTACAGATAGTTCAAGCCGTAAGCTTTTCTCTCTGTCGGGCTTGTCAAAGAGGGACGATCTACTTCCGTCCATTCAGCGCGGTAACCACCCGTCCAATCCAAAGAAATTGCATGTGCCGTCGTCGACATCATTGCAACCGAAAGACCCAAAACCTTAAGAAGATTTGCTTTCAACATTCCTATTTCCTTTATTTCGAAACCACGCCCATCACTTCAGATTCACGAAGGATGATGAGGTCTTCATTTTGAATTTTGATTTTAGCGCCAGAGTATTCAGAGAAAACGACATTATCGCCCACTTGAACATCCATCGGGCGCAAGTGGCCTTTTTTGCTCATATGACCGCGGCCTACAGCCACCACGGTTCCATGAAGATTGCCAGAAACATCCGCGACTGTGTCCGGAATGTACAAACCACCCGCAGTCATTTTGTCTGCACCAGAAGTTTGCACGATCACACGATCATCCAACGGCGTTACAAAGTTGCTCAAATCAACGATCTTTTTTGGAGCAGCTTGCTTCACCAAGTGTTGTTTCACAGGCGCAGAAACTTTCGCAGCCTTTGGAGGCGCTGTTTTCTTGGCAGGAGCTTTCGCTGCGGCCTTCTTAACAACTTTCTTCGGAGCTACCTTTTTAGGAGCTGCCTTCTTCGGAGCCGTTTTTTTAACAGCTTTCTTCACAGTTTTTTTAACTGGAGCTGCTTTCTTTTTTGCCGGAGCTTTAGATACGGATTTTTTAGCTGGAGCTGATTTTTTGACGACCTTTTTTACAGCGGTCTTTTTTGCATTGGCTTTCTTCGCAGAAGATTTTTTAGCCACGACTTATCCCTTTCACACAAAAAACCATCGTCTTGTTTCGACGATGTGAATTTGCTTCGAACAGAGTTTCGTATTACTCTATTTGCATGTTGCGACCACGATTAAAGACCATTTTAATTTGTTTTACAATCCTTGTGACGCTTGTAATCATTGCGGGACTTGGGATTGGCGTTTATTCCTATTTTTCTCTCGAGAAAGAGATGACTCAGAAATTGGAATCTAAGAAGTTCTTGGTGCCGACTGAGTACTACGCAGGGCCCCCGGTCTTCACTCTGCGAAATTCCGCAAAATCAGCCGATATTGAAAGCCTTTTTGCCAAGCAGAACTACCGTCGTCGCGACTATGATCAACGCTTGCTTCAAGGCGATTACTTCATCGCTTCTCGCGAAGAATGCAGTGCCCGCTTACAGATTCCTCTAGACGAGAATCAAGTCGACTGCTTTGGCTGGGTGAACAAAGACGTCGCCACTGAGAAGATTGACAGCTCCATACAGGTCTTGGTCTTTCAAAACGATAATGTGATCTCCAAAGTTTTAACGGGCGCACCTTTCCAAGAGGTGAACTCGGCTTACGGGGAAGCTCCACTTCTTGCACAATACATCGGCAACGAGCCCTTGATGCAAAGAACCGTCAGCTTGGGCGAGGTTCCTCCGATGTGCTCCAATGCGATCATGTCCATCGAAGATGCCCAATTTCTTGAGCACGGTGGCGTTAGCATCAAAGGTATTTTCCGCGCCCTGGTTAAAAACGTCACTTCTGGCAGAAAAGCACAAGGTGGCAGTACTATTACGCAACAGCTGGTAAAAAACTATTTCCTTACCAGCGAACGCACTTTGAAACGTAAATTCCAAGAGTTCATCATGTCGATTCTTTTAGAATCTCGCTTTAATAAAGATGAGATTCTTGAGACCTATTTGAATGTCATCTATATGGGCCAAAACGGTCCGTTTCAAGTTCGTGGCTATGGGGCAGCAGCTCACTATTACTTTAATAAAGAAATTTCTGATTTAGATTTAAGCGAGTGCTCTTTGTTAGCAGCCATCGTCAACAGCCCAGGACTTTACAATCCATTTAAAAAACCAGTGAACGCGGAACGCCGTCGCCACTTGGTTTTGGAGAAGATGCAGGGCCTGAATTTTATCACCAAAGAGCAAATGGACTCCGCAGATCGCCAACCACTTCCCAGTGCGCCCGTGATGCTCGCTACAGAAACGGCGCCTTACTATCTTGATGCTGTTCGCAAGCAACTTGAGGCGCTGAAGATTTCTCCAGACGGATTAAAAATCTACACAGCCTTGGATCTAGAAGCGCAACAAGCCGCTCAGGAAGCATTGCGCGGCCACCTTGATCAACTGGAAAAAAACAACAAGTATATCAAAGGCCTGAAAGATAAAGGCAACAGCCTTGAAGGCATCGTTCTTTCTGCTGATAACAAAACAGGCTTGGTAAATGTCGTCGTTGGTGGACGCAATTACCGTATGACTCAGTTCAATCGCGCCATTGACGGCCATCGCCAAGTGGGTTCAACGATGAAACCATTTGTTTATCTCACAGCCTTGATGAACGACACGCCCGAGGGAAAACCCTATACACCGATCACGCTTTTGAACGATGAAAAACAGGCGATCAAATACGAAGGTCAAACTTGGGCTCCAGAAAATTATGGCAAGAAATACTTTGGCCAGGTTCCAATGTTCTATGCTTTAAAAAACTCGCTGAATGCGGCCACAGCAAATGTCGGCATGCAAGTTGGCCTGGGAAATATCGTCGATGTTGCTCACAAATTTGGTATCGAATCAGAGCTCAAAGCTTTTCCATCTTTGACGTTGGGAGCTTTTGAAATGTATCCCCGCGAGGTTTTGCAAAGCTACATGACCATTGCCAACATGGGTCTGCGCAAAAATATCTCCTATATTCGCAAAGCCATGAACTCAGAGGGCGCTGACGTCTTCGTTCACAATCCTCAAGAAAAACAAGTAGAAGACCCAGCAACAGTCGCAAGCTTGATCAGCATGATGAAGCAAGTGATACTCTCGGGCTCAGGTCGCGCCATTCCTTTGAGTGGCTTCACCAATCCTGCTGCAGGTAAAACTGGAACAACCAATGACAACCGCGATGCCTGGTTCAGTGGTTTCACTCCTTACCTGACTACAATTGTTTGGGTTGGCTATGACAACAATGCTCAACACAAACTTACAGGTGCAAGTGGTGGTGTTCCCGTTTGGACATCCTTCATGAAAAAGATCGGTGCACGCTATCCTGCAGATGACTTCTCTTGGCCTGAAGGCACAGAAAAAGTCACTCTAGATGCGGACACGCTCAAAGCACTCAACGCCTTGCAGTCACCTACGGATCCCACTTCAGTAGAATTGGTTTTCAGAAAAGGAACGGAACCCTAAAGGTTCCGTTTTTTTGTTTTTACAGAGTGACTTCCAAGCCTTCGTGAGCAAAATCCCACTGAATTGGTGGTAATTTTTCTTGATTAGACTCCGCCGCTTTTGAAACAGCATCGTAATATTCTTTGGTTTGACGACGAAGCTCCAACACATGATCCGTGCGAGCGCCTGGATCGTGATGGGCGAACAAAACTCGTTTGATATTTTCACGGAAAGCGATCTCAAGTCCCACTTGCGCAGCACTGTGACCCCAGTTGGCTTTTTCTGCCAACTCCGGCAACGTGTATTGCGCGTCGAAGTACATCAAGTCTGCATTCTTATAGAGTGGAAGATCCGGTCCCAATTCTTCTTGAGTAACACGAGTTCCCTCAGTATCCACGCAATGAGCATAAGATTTTCCCGCAGCTTCCACACGGAACCCCCAACAAGGATCTGGATGATCAAGTTGATAAGGCGTCACCGTGAAGTCGCCCACCTTAATAGGTTTGCGCGGCTCCAAAACGTGGAAAATCACTTTTGCTTTTAAAGATTCAAAGGGAACCGGGAAGTAAGGTTTCTTGAAAACACCACGAATCAACTGCTCCAACTCCGGTTGAACAGCGTAGTAATGAATTTCATTTCCCGGAATAAAATGCGGTGTAAAAAATGGCAAACCAATCACATGGTCCCAGTGGAAGTGAGTCATGAAAATGTGAAAAGGACCTTTCACTCTTCCCGCCGTGCCGCTCATGATGCGTTCACTGAGCGAACGAATGCCGCTGCCGCCATCGATAATGATTTGAGAATTTCCGTGGTTGAGTTCCACACAAGTTGTCGCAGAACCGTAACCACCAAGGATCGGTTCTTCCAAACTCTGAATGTACTTTGTCACTTGCGATGAATCGCGATAACCCATAGAAAAGAAATTCCGAAGAACTCCTTCGATGTGATAGGTCCATGCTGTAGGTGACGGAGCCGACGGCAAAGAGCCTCGAACCCCCCAAAACTTAACGGAAAATGACATACTTACTAAGGATCGCTTGTTACTAAACACGAATCAAATACATATTTTTTTCTGCAGTCCTTTGTCGTAATTCACAACTACAAATTCTGACTTAGGTAGTGCCTGACAGGTGCGTACTATCTGAGTATTTTCTTGATCTTCACTCGTGCGGCCTTCTTCAATCACCGCCTCACAACTTCCGCAGGAACCTTCCATACATGAGTACGGCGCCGGGATTTTCGCAATCAAGGCCGTATCCAGAAGAGTATGTCCTTCTTCTGCCTGCACTTCAGTTTTCTGTCCATTCAAGATATAACAAACCTTCATTCGATGAGCGTAGCTCACAGATCTTCAGTGCTCAACCTCAAGACGCTCCTATAATAGTTTCATTTTGCCCCCAGGGATACGTCGAAAATGACGCTCCATCGCCATGGGTGTACAATCTAAGTCCATGTTTTCACTTAAGTTTACTAGGTGATGACAAAGTGGCTCTTTGGTATACCTATTGCTCTATTCAGGGGTATGGAAATCCGGAGACAAAATGACATTGTTGCGTTTCGAGTAAATGGAGAAGCCCCTCTGGCTTTCCACGCTCGAAATTTGGAGGTCGCTGAGATCTCTGAAGAGCTCTGGAATCACTTTTCGCATATCGAAGCAAATGAACTTCAAGATGCGTTGACCGAGTGGAATAACGAAGAAAACCCTGCGGTAAAAAGCGGCAAAGCTTCTATGCAAATTCGCAGTCTCACGATCAACGTGACACAAATCTGCAATTTGAAATGCACGTACTGCGCAGCCGGCGGCGATGGTACTTACGGTGCTCCACAGACAAAAATCTCTGTTGAAAAAACTTTGCCGCAATTGAAGTACTTCTTGGAGCAACTTTCCAACGAAGGAACTTTCCGTATTACTTTTTTGGGTGGCGAACCTTTGTTGTATCCAGAGGGCATTCGCGCTATTGCCAACTACGTAACGTTGATGACTGCTGGTCGCAACCTGCGTCCTGAGTTTTCTATCGTGACGAACGGAACTCTTTTCTCTGATTCTAACATCCAACTTTTGACGGACATCGGTTGCAACATCACAGTGAGCGTTGATGGTGACAGCCAAATCAACGACCAAGTACGCCCGATGAAGAACGGACAAAGCACTTCAAGCTTGATCGCAGAGGGCCTGCAAAAAGTTTTCGCAGCTAAAGAACTACTTGGCATGATCTCTCTTCACGGTGTTTTCACTGCGGAGAACATGAACGTTGTCGAAGCTTACAACTTCTATCGCCAATTCCCTGCCGACAAGTACGAATTCACATATGGCGTGAGCGAACTTGATGAAGCGACAAACAGCAAATTCATCTCTGAAATGGAATTGATCGCAAGCCAAGCGTACCAAGACTTGGGCGAAGATGGTTTGCGCCAAATCGGCTTCTTTAGAAACGTCTTTGCGGCCCTTGATGAGCAACGTCGCACAGAAAACTTCTGTGGCGCCGGAAAGTCTTTCTTGGTGGTAGACGCAAAAAACAACCTCTTCACCTGCCCTTGGGATGTGGGTCAAAAACAAGAGCAAGTCGGTCAAGGCGCTGAGCTCAATAAAGCTGAGCTTGAGAAGTATTCTGACTCTTTGATCAACCAGCATAACTGCCATACTTGCTGGGCGCGTTACCTTTGTGGCGGCGGGTGCATGTTTATCCACAAACAAGGCACGGGTTCCAAACACACGAAAAATAAACAGTTCTGCGCACGTATGCAGAGCTTGTTAAGTATAGCTCTTTTGTACTACAAAAAATGCAGAGATTCTGCGAGTGAGGTCCACTAATGAAAACAACTACTAAACACATTCGTAAAGTGAAGCCACAAGCTCCAACAGATACGAAAGGCTTGAGTTCTGATGCGGGTTGCATCCCCGTTCAATAAGCTATGACCATTCCTAGTTTGTTCGACGATATTTCAACGGCCGATTCTGGTCAGAAGCGTGTGTTTGCTCTCAGAGCGGCATTTGCGCTGATCATGGCGTTCCTTATTGCCCAAATCAATTTGGATTACGTTGAGTCGTGGTTCTATGACCTTCGCGTGGCGACTAAGCCTTACACTGCGAACTCGAACAATATCGAACTGGTTTATATCAAACCCACCACGGTTCAAACTCACAAAGGGCTCCCCGATGCCCGCACTCAAGAAGCCACTTTACAAAAGCTTCTCGATGCGGGAGCAAAAGCGGTTGTCTATGATTTCGCCATCAGCGAATCTCCCGGCAGCGATGACGAAAAGAACTCTTGGGAAGCCTCTATCGTTCATAACAAAAATGTCTTTGTAGCAACGAAGGATACCCCCCTTAAAGGCGAAGAAAAAAGTCTTTATCTGGCAGATCCCTTGGAGCAAGTACGCACAGTACCTGCGCCAAAAACTTCTGACACAATCAACTTCGCCAAGGACAGCGTCACTCGTCGTATGATGCTTTCCTATCAGGGCTCCACGATGCTGCAAGTTTATCTTGCCAGCCTCTTTAATCCCGCCGTTTTAGACTTAAACAATGTTCGTGGTAACTTCAGTTTCTATGAGACGGTGCAAGCTTATATCGACTTCCATCGCCCAAGAACATTCCCTGATACGACTTTTGACACCATTGCCGACAATGGTGCGGATCTCTCTAAGTTCAAAGATAAAATCGTATTGATTGGTACGGACTTGAACATCAGCGAGTCAGATTACATCCGCACTCCTTACAGTAAAATTCCATCTTCCATGACCCGCATTGAAATGCAGGCCAATATCATCGATACGTTGATTCGCAACTCAAGTCCGATCAAAGCTCCTCCTTATGTGAATTGGATTTTGCTCGCCTTGGTATCCGTCCTTGCGATTCAAATCGTTCTTTCTATGCGCCCAGCGACGGGCTTGATGATCTTAGTGGGAACACTCTTTGGCTTCTCGGTCGTCGCCTTTGCGTTCTTCTGGCTCTTTGGTATTTGGATTCCAATGGCCCATCCGCTGTTAGCGGGTTTCCTTTGTTACTATTTCTTTATCCCGTATCGCTTAATCATCGAAAATCGCAGAAGCTGGGAATACTATCAGAAGAATAAACTTTTGAGCCAAGTTGAAGAGCTCAAAACAAACTTCATCTCGATGATGTCCCACGACTTGAAAACACCGATTGCGCGTATTCAAGGGATGAGCGATGTGATCCTAAGTGACGTCACACCGATCAGCTCGCAACAGCGTGAGGCCGTCGATACAATCAAGCACTCGGCGGATGATCTTTTGAAATTCATCAATGCCATCTTAAACTATGGCCGTATTGAAAGCCAAGGCGTGCAACTTCATTTACAAACCAAGGACATCAACAATGTTCTTCAAGAAGTGATCCGCAAGCATGAATTCCTGGCCAAGGTGAAGCGTATACAAATAGTGTCTGAGCTGGATCCTCTTTTCCCAATCCCTATGGATGCAGACTTAATGAAACAGGTCTTATCGAATCTCGTCGAGAACGCGATTAAATACAGCCCTGAGGACACGAAAATCATGATCACCAGCGAGGAAAAAGATGACTTCGTTGTCATCCAGGTCACCGATCAGGGGCCGGGCATTCCTCAAGATGAATTGAATAATATCTTTATGAAGTTTTTTAGAAGCAAGAACGTGAAAAGCTCACCGATCAAAGGATCCGGGCTGGGATTGTATCTTGCTAAATATTTTACAGAGTTACATCGCGGTCGCATCTTTGTGGAATCAAACGATGGAAAAGGTTCCACTTTTACTGTAGAACTGCCGATGGAACAAGGGGGTCTCCATGCTTAAGGTGTTGGTTGTTGATGACGATCAGGGCTTAAGACTTTCAGTTAAAACTGCACTCGCAGTGACTCAACGCTTTGAGATCGACGAAGCTTTCGATGGTGTGAACGCCATGGAAAAGATCAAAGCTGGCGACAAGAAATACGATGTCGTTATCCTTGATGTCGACATGCCTCGCATGAACGGCCTACAAACCCTTCGCGCCATCAAAGAATTCGATGCCGGTATCATCGTTATGGTGATGACTGCTCACGCAACACTGAACGACGCTGTAATTGCCGTTAAAGACGGTGCTTACAACTATCTTTCTAAACCCGTTGCAAGTGAAGAGCTTTTGGCTTTGATCGACAAAGCCGTTACTGCTCATAACTTGATTTCTAATATCGCAGCTTCCGCTCCCGTGATGGTTGAAGAGGGCCGTAAAATCATTGGTCACACTTCGCAAATGCAGAAAGTGTTCAACATCATCCACCGCCTGGCTAAAGTCGACACTCCGGTTTTGATCCGTGGTTCTTCAGGTACAGGTAAAGAGCTTGTGGCTAAAGCGATCCACTTCAACTCGGCTCGTAAAGATGAGAAGTTCGTAGCGATCAACTGCTCTGCTATTCCCGAAAATCTTTTTGAATCAGAACTTTTCGGTCACGAAAAAGGCTCATTCACAGGTGCTGACCAACGTAAAATCGGTAAATTCCAATTTGCTGAAGGCGGCACATTGTTCTTGGATGAAGTCGGCGACATGCCACAATTGATGCAAGTTAAGATCTTGCGCGTTCTTCAAGAAAAGCTTTTCACGCCAGTTGGTTCGAACCGCGAGTTCCCAACGAACGTGCGTATCATCGCTGCGACAAATCGTCCTCTTGAAGATATGATCAAAGCGGGTACGTTCCGCGAGGACTTGTTTTATCGTTTGAACGTTGTACCTATATTCTTGCCAGCTTTGGCTGAACGTAAAGACGACATGGAACACATGGTGAATATCTTTATTAAGAAATTCAACAATGCCCATGGCAAACGCATCAACGGCATCACTCCAGATGCAATGGGTGTTTTGAAAAAGCACTCTTGGCCAGGTAATATCCGTGAACTTGAAAACGTGATCGAACACGCTTTCGTTCTTGAGTCTTCAAACTTGATCACTTTGGCTTCCTTACCTGAAGCATTGCTGATCGCAACTGGCACAAACTTGCCGGACGTTTCTCCGTTTGAACAAGCTCAGAACGTGGCTTCTGCGGGTATCGTTAAGGCCGCTTCAGCCCACTCTGCATTGGGTGATGATGAAGATGCTATTGGCAGCGATATCGACAGTGAAGATCTTGAGGGCGAAGAAATCGTACCTTACGCTGGCAGCGAGAACTTGGACTTCAACGCACAAAAAGAAGCGTTCGAAAAAGAGTTCATCATCAAAGCTCTTAAAACATTCCGCGGTCGCATCAACCAAACAGCGT
>JAGIAF010000066.1 GCA_017745015.1 Bdellovibrio sp.
CAATCTATCGCATCCTTAAAAAATTCGAAGAGGCTTTGATTATTTCTCGCTCTGAGTTCGGTGACGGGGTGGCTCGCTTTGAATTGACTTTGGAGTCAGGACATCACCATCATCATGTAATTTGCCGTTTGTGCCAACGCGTGGAGCCTCTGCATATTTGTGATTTAGATCCCCACATTCAAATGGTGGAAAAGATGGGCTACAAGCAAGTATCCCATCGTCTTGATTTCTTCGGCCTCTGCTCGAAGTGCCAATAAGTTATTGTTCTTGAAGACGTGGAATGCGCATCACAAAGCTTGTGTGCGGCGCTTTGGTATCTAAGAACAATTCCCCGTGATGGCTTTTCATAATTCCCGTCGAAATACTTAAACCCAAGCCCGTACCTTTGCCGACCTCTTTTGTCGTAAAGAATGGCAACATGATTTGCTCGCGCACATTCTCTGGAATTCCCGGGCCAGAATCTGAAATCACGATTTCAATGTGATCATCGTTTTCGTGAACAGCGACTTTAATCCATTTGTTTTCGCTCTCCTGAACGGCATCAAAAGAATTATTCAAAAGATTCAACAGAACTTGTTCAATTTGAATCAAGCGACATTCCACTTCAATGTCTTCGTCAATCGGAGCCACTTCGATTTCAACACCGTGATTGTAGAAACGCGTTTTGCAAAACTCTAAGGTCTCTTCGATCATTTGTTTGACTGGAACCACTTCAAATGAATCCAAAGTTCCTTCGCGAGAAAACGAGCGCAGGGATTTGATGATCTTCGCGATTTTATCAGCGGTGCGACTGATGCTTTCTGCGGCTTGTTTAACTTTGTCAGGCTCAAACTTTCCGCTTTCCACCATCTGCATCAGTTGAAAAGAACGGGCTTGAATCACGGTCAGTGGATTATTGATTTCATGGGCGATGCCGCCAGACATTTCACCCAGGGCCGCCATTTTAGCTGTGGAAATCATCTTGGCATGGGCTTCTTCCATCTGGCGTTCCGTTTTCACTTCGACAGTAGAATCCCAAGCCACACCGTACATACGCAGGCCGTGGAGAGTTTCTTTCATTTTTCCATAACAGCGAATGTGATGAATTTCACTGTTGGCGTAGGCCACGCGGTAGGTGCAATAAACATCGTGGTGCTTTTCTAAAGCATCACTAAAAGCCTGGCGTGCGATTTCATGGTCTTCCTTGAGGATGGCTTGATGAAACTCGTTCAATGGATTGATGTGAGGTCGAAAGGGAATGCCATGGATTTGGAACATCCGCTCGTCCCAAATGGTTTCTTGAGTAACCGGATCCCACTCCCAGGTGCCCATCTTTGCGCCAGAAAGAGAAAGATTCAGTTTTTCAATAGTTTTAGTGAGAGTTTCTTCATAGGCTTTGCGATCGTCGATGTTGGTTGCGGCACCTAAAATCGAAATTGCTTCGCCTTTTCCGTTGCGCGAAAACACGGTGATGCGATCGTTGATCCAGTGATACTCACCCTGGCGATCTTTAAAGCGATACTCGATAGAAAGAACTTCGCCATCGCGCAAAGTCGCCACCGAATCTTTGGCTTTTTGCAGTTGGGGAATGTCGTCGGGGTGCATTGTCAGCGCCCAATAGTTTTGACCCATCTCGCGGATCTCTTCTATGGTATATCCGTACTGATCCAGCACGCGGTCGTTGAACCAAATCATCGTCTGTTCAACTAAATCAAAGACATAAATCGCATTAGGAACGACTTTAAAAACCTTCTCGATCAGCGCTTTTTCATCATCTGGAAGCTGTGTTTTCATTAAACAAAATTCTACATCAAACTGGGCTTAACGCAAAACGGCTAAATCCTAATCAAACCTTAACAATACTCCCTCTTGCGGCGATGCTAGATTAAGGTCTAATGGGAGGAGTGTACGATGTTCTTGAACTGTGTGATGATCTTGGCTTCATCTTTGACTTTAACTGCGCATGCCCAAGTGCCGGTAATCAAGATTGATGGCTCAAGCACCGTATTTCCAATCACCGAAGCAATGGCAGAGGAGTTCCAAACCGCTCAACGTGGAAAAGTTCGCGTGACTGTCGGTATTTCCGGAACTGGCGGCGGCTTTAAAAAATTCTGCCGTGGCGAAACAGATATCCAAAACGCTTCTCGTCCTATTCAAACTGCGGAACTTGAGAACTGCCGTAAAGCCGGCGTTAAGTTTATTGAGCTTCCCATTGCTTATGACGCAACGGCTATTGTGGTGAGCCCGAAAAATGACTGGATTTCTTCCCTCACTGTCGCTGAACTTAAGAAAATGTGGGAGCCGTCTGCTCAAGGTAAAATCAACCTTTGGAGTGATGTGAATCCAAAATGGCCTAAAGAGAAACTTAAACTTTTCGGGGCAGGTTCTGATTCTGGAACGTTTGATTACTTTACTGAGGCCATCGTTGGTAAAGCGAAATCATCTCGCGGTGATTACACCGCCAGCGAAGACGACAACACGCTGGTAACAGGTGTTGCGAACGATAAGTTTGCCTTGGGATATGTTCCATTTGCTTACGCTCAAGAAAATACTAAGAAGCTTAAAATTGTAGCAGTAGTTGGTGGCGACAAAGCGCCAATGAAAGACAAAGCAGTGATTCCAAGCCGCGAGTCTGTCGAAAACGGAACTTACTTCCCGTTGTCACGTCCGGTTTTCATTTATGTGAGCGAGAAGTCATTGGCGAAAAAAGAGATCGGGGAGTTTGTTCGTTTCTATTTGCAAAATGGAGCGAGCATCGTTCCAGAAGTAAAATATGTTCCACTTCCAGCTAACGCCTACAAAATCGGCGAAGAGCATCTTAACGCTAAAAAATTGGGAACAGTTTTTGGTGGTCACTCTGAAGTTGGTCTGAAAATTGACCAATTGATGAAGCGTGAAGGCGCACAGTAAGTACTATCGTGAGTAAAAGCCAATTAAGAAAATTATCTGAATTTACCTCGGCGGATCATCCGGTTCGCCGTATGCGCCGTCTTAAAGAGCGATTGATTGAAACCGTTTTGTTTCTAGCGGCTGCAAGCTCGGTTTTTGTAACTCTTGGTATTGTCGGTATCCTGGTTACTGAAAGTATTCCGTTCTTTGAGCATGTGAGTATCAAAGACTTTCTGACGGACACGGAGTGGACGCCTTTATTTGAAAATGCCCACTACGGTATTTTGCCACTTCTCAGTGGTACATTCCTAACGACGATGATTGCGTTGCTGGTAGCAATTCCCCTAGGAACTGTCGCGGCCGCTTTCTTGAGCGAATACGTTCGCCCAGGCATTAAAGAAATTCTTAAACCGATTCTTGAGCTTTTGGCGGCAGTGCCAACGGTTGTTTACGGTTACTTTGCATTGCTCTTTGTAACACCTCTGTTGCAAAAAGTGATTCCGTCTTTGGGTGGATTCAATGTTCTCAGTGCGGGTATCGTAATGGGTGTCATGATCATCCCTTACGTCAGCAGCCTGAGTGAAGATGCCATGCGCTCAGTGCCAAGTCATTTGCGTGAAGCTTCGTTTGCAGTGGGTGCCTCCCGTATACAGACGGCCTTTCGTGTAGTTATCCCCGCAGCTTTCTCCGGGATTACGTCCGCTTATATTTTAGGTATTTCGCGCGCTTTGGGTGAAACCATGGTTGTGGCGATTGCGGCCGGTATGCAGCCGAATCTGACTTTGAATCCATTGGAGCCATCTGCGACGATCACAGCCTTTATCGTGCAAGTGAGCTTAGGGGATTTGCCCCATGGATCTATCGGTTATCAATCTATCTATGTCGCGGGTTTGAGTCTTCTGTGCTTAACCTTGTGCTTTAATATCATCGGCCTCTGGCTTCGTAAGAAATTCCAGGAGAAAGAATAGATGGAATCAAGAGAAGCATTACTTGCGAATATTAAAACACGTCAGAAGTGGGACTTTGTTTTCGCTGTGGCCGGTCTTTTGTCATTGATGTTCGCCTTGGTGACCTTGCTCGCTTTGATCGTGGATCTTGCGATGACAGGTGTTCCAAGAATCAATTACGAATTTTTTGTGAACTTCCCTTCAAGATTTGCAGAGCGTGCGGGGATCTTGTCAGCCTGGGTGGGGTCTTTCTGTATCATGCTCACGACGGCATTCTGTGCCATTCCTTTGGGAGTTGCTGCCGGTGTGTATTTGGAAGAGTATTCGAAGAAAAATTGGGTTTCACAAATTATCGAACTGAACATCATCAACTTGGCGGGGATTCCTTCCATCACATACGGTCTGATGGCTTTGGGATTGTTCGTTTATAAACTGAAACTTGGTCAAAGTATTCTGACTGCGGGTTTAACGTTAGGTTTGTTGGTGTTGCCAATTATTATCGTGACGACTCGTGAAGCGATCCGTTCGATTCCTAATACGATCCGTGAGGCGAGTTATGCAATGGGTGCCAGTAAGTGGCAGACCATTCGTTATCACATCTTGCCGTACTCTTCAGGCGGCATCCTGACGGGTGTGATCATCTCTCTTTCTCGTGCTATTGGGGAGACAGCTCCGTTGATCACCATTGGTGCCTTGACCTTTATTGCGTTCTTACCAACAGCTCCTTTTGATGCGCACATTCCGTTTGTGAACTTTAAATGGTTGATGGATCCATTCACGGTGATGCCGATTCAAATGTTCAACTGGTTGTCTCGTCCACAGACGGAATTCCATGTGAATGCAGCGGCGACGGGGATTGTGCTTTTGGTGATGACTTTGATTATGAATGGCGGAGCTATTTGGCTGCGTCTGCGCTTCCGTAAAAAGATGAAGTGGTAGTTATGAAAGATTTAGTTTTAAGAGCAGAAGTAAAAGATTTGAAATTCTCCTACGGAGATAAATTGGTCCTTAAAGGGATCACTTTGCCCGTCTATGAGAATCGTGTGACGGCCCTTATTGGACCATCAGGTTGCGGTAAGACGACACTTCTTCGTTGTTTCAATCGTATGCACGATCTTTACGCCAATGCTCACTACAACGGAGAGATCACGCTTCATCCGGATGGAATCAATATCTTAGGTAAAGACATTGATCCGATGGAAGTTCGTATGCGTATCGGAATGGTTTTCCAAAAGCCAAATCCATTTCCCAAAAGCATTTATGAAAACGTAGCTTACGGTTTGAAAGTTCGCGGTGTTAAAAAGAAAAGCTTCATCGAAGAGCGCGTCGAAAAATCCCTGCAACAAGCGGGTCTTTGGACGGAAGTAAAAGATCGTTTGAATTCCGCAGCGACAGCCTTGTCTGGTGGTCAGCAACAACGTCTGTGTATCGCTCGTGCCTTGGCAACAGAGCCAGAGATCTTGCTTCTGGATGAGCCAACCTCAGCTCTGGATCCAATCTCCACTCGTCACATCGAAGAGCTCATCCAAGAGCTTCGTAAAGACGTAACAATAGCCATCGTCACGCACAGCCTGCATCAAGCAGCCCGTGTTTCCGACTATACAGCATTCATGTACTTGGGGGACTTAATCGAGTTCGGCGCCAGCGACCAAATCTTCACCAATCCCAAAGATCAAAAAACCGAAAACTACATCACCGGCCGCTTCGGATAAGGATAAGGATAAGGATAAGGTACGCCGTACCTTATGGGGGTGTGCCGCATAACGGTAAGGTGTCTCGTCGCATCTTATCGTTATTTCTTCTCAATACGAACAACGCGTGCGCAGTTTTGGCAGATTTCAGAGAGGGGCCAATTGAGTTGCGCTTTTTTGATTTCTACCGGATTTTGGCAGTGAGGGCACGTTGTCGCACCACTTAAAACCAAGCCGTCTGACTTATATCCGCGATGCGCAAAATAAAAGCCTAAAAAGAAAAACAACGGCACCAGGACAAAGTGAAAGACGGGAATGAGGACGCTGACAAGTGCGATTCCCCAAAAGAGTGCAAGCTTCTTAATCGCTGTGCGAGTCTTCTCGGCTTTATTGAAATGTTGAATGATGATGTGACCTTCAGAGCGTCTGTCGTCACTTACATTAGCTAATATCTCAATACGTTCTGTATTCATGGATGAATCTTAGCCCTAACGTTTGTTAAAAGAAAGACGCACCATTTCGATGCGCCGCACCCCAAAAGATACGGCGTACCTTTTGGGGAATCAGAGTTTGTCGGCAAGAACTTCCAGGATTCTTGCGGAAGCTTTACCGTCGCCGAAAGGGTTCTTTGCTTGAGCCATGCGATTGTAGATCGCAGGACAGTTCAGAACGCTCTCTGCGGTTTGCAAGAAGTCCTTCTCTTTTAGAGGAATCAACATCGAAGTCCCCGCAGCAATAGCTTCGGGGCGCTCGGTTTTTTCCCGTGCCACCAAGATCGGCTTACCTAATGATGGAGCTTCTTCTTGAACACCGCCGGAGTCAGTGATGATTTTATGGCAGCGATCCATAAGATAGATAAATGGTACGTAATCTACCGGCTCACAGAGCCAGATCTTACTTTGTCCTGGTTTTACTTGTTCGGCTTTATCCACCCACGTTGCGTGATCGCCGAAGATCTTTCTGGCTGAAGATCTAACCTGCGGATTCATATGCAGTGGAATTAGAATCTCTACATCTTCGCGTTTGGAAAGAGCGAGCAAGCCCTTCATCACTTCTTCTATCGGTTCACCGAAACTTTCACGACGATGAACAGTGACCAAGATCAATTTTTTAATGGGATCGAGGAAGTAGTATTTTCGCGCAATCTCTTCGCGAAGAGCGTCTGAATTTTTTAAACGATTACGAACTTCAAAAAGCGCATCGATCCCAGTATTACCTGTAATATAGATGTCTTCATCAGGATAATGCTCTCTTAATAAATTCAGTCGTGAGGTTGCAGTCGGCGCGAAGTGGAACTTTGCGACCAGCCCCGTCGCTTTGCGATTAAATTCTTCTGGATAAGGAGATTGAATATCTCCCGAGCGAAGACCTGCTTCAACGTGGATCAAAGGGATGCGGTGATAGAAGCTCACAAGGCTAGCAACGAAGCACGTCGTGGTATCGCCTTGAACCACGATGCCATCGACTTTGTTCTCTGACAAATAATCATTAAGACCCTTCATCACTGCGGTTGAGATGTCGATCAAACTTTGTCCTGGCTTCATTAAATCCAAATCGAAATCAGGAGTGATTTCAAAAAAGTTTAAGAGAGGTTTAAGCATTTCACGATGTTGTCCCGTGGATCCAACTACGACGCGAAAACGTTTGTCGCGTTTTGCTTGCAAAATAAATGGTGCGAGTTTCACTGCTTCAGGTCTTGTTCCGAACCCTACTAAAATTGTTTTCATCGCCAAAAAATAGAAGCGCAGATTATTAGTTGGCAACTCCATTATGTTTACAAGAGTTTAACTCCACACATCTTTTAAGTTCATTTAATTTCAGTTTCCAACATCTTAGAAAGAGGAATTCTCCTATGAGCAAAATGAAAATAAAGTTCGTTCTGAGTTCCGTTCTTGCATCGTTAGTGTGTTTTTCAACAGGCGCACGTGCGCAAGATCAAGTTCCAGAAATGCAACCAGTCATTACAATGCCGTTAGAAGAATCCACAGTTAAGAAAGGATTTTTCGATCTCTACTCGGAGAGCAGTTACTACTATGACTATGATTTCGTCACCGACACGCGCCTGCGTTACTATCAACCGCTTACGGAAGTGGTCTCCATGGCCGTGTCCACATATATTGGTGCGGGGATTCAGTACCAGTCCATGGGTGCTCGTGAAAAGTATTACGACGACACAGTGAATCCTCATCTTGGTTTGCAACTACAAATTCTTCCTGGTGTGAAACTTCAAGGACAAATCGGTTATCGCACAGTGATGGGGCTGAACGACGAGACATCTTCCACAACCTGGGACCCACGCATGATCTTTGCGGCGGGAAATTTATGGAATTGGGGCGCGACACAAAACTTCACCGAAGGTTATGGCGAAGTCACTTATGTGCCGCGCCTGTCGTCGACTCCCGTGTCCGTTGTCTGGATTAAACAAGGTTATCGTTGGATTCCGGCTTCTTTAGTTAAGCTTGATGCCTACGGTGAAATGTATGCCCGCGAAAGTCGTAGTGACGACCTAGGTCCTACGATCACAGAGTGGCGTATGGGGGCGCGCAGTACTTGGGATTATAAAAAGTGGTCTGTTTCAGCACTTGTTTTTCATGCTTTCAATCGTGAAGTTCCTAAGGGGGAGATTGAAGGTCTATTCACAGTAGGGGGCAACTTTTAATGGCATTGAATCTTGGGGTGAGTGAACTCTTTGCGACGCTAGCCTATGCCGTAGTGATCGCGACAGTTCTGTTTATTTTGGATGATCTCTTTATTGATTTTGTGGCTTTCGTCAAAAGACTTAAACCCCGAGTGATAACGACATCTGTTTTGTCTCGTATGAAACGCGCTGAACAAAAGCGCATTGCAATCATGATTGCAAATTGGAAAGAGGCTGAAGTTATCGGCCCGATGATTCGCGGTAATGTGCGAGGCATTGACTATCAAAATTATACGTTCTTTTTGGGAGTTTATCCCAACGACACGGCGACCTGGCAGGAAGCAAGTAGACTTGAAAAGCTTTTTCCAGACAAAGTCGTCGTTGTCGTTAACTCTCAGCCGGGGCCGACTTCCAAAGGACAAATGCTAAATGAAATAGCTCGGCAGATCATTGCGTCGGAAGAAAAGACCGGAGTGAAGGCAGATTTGTTTTTAATGCAAGATTCAGAAGACGTTTTGCATCCACAGGCTTTTACGCTTTTAAATTATTATAGCCGCGAAGCTGACTTTATCCAAATCCCAGTGTTTTCCTTCGAAGTTCCAAAAAAATCACTGGTGGGCGGCGTTTATATTGATGAATTCAGTGAGTCGCACACCAAAGATTTATTGGTTCGCCAATATCTCGGTGCTGCGATTCCTTCAGCAGGAGTTGGAACATGCATGTCACGACATTTGGTGATGAGCATGATGATTCGCCAAGAAGGTCAGTTATTGAAAGAGGATACTCTGACTGAGGATTACCATCTCGGGATCATGGCGAAGCCCATGGGGTTTAAAAGTCAGTTTATTTGTGCGCAGTTGGAAAATGAAAAAGGGGAGCGTGAGTTCGTAGCAACTCGCGAATACTTCCCAGCAAAATTCATGGCAAGTGTTCGACAGAAGTCACGCTGGACTCTGGGGATTGCGTATCAGGGCCTTGCGAATTTGCAGTGGATGGGGTCAACGGTCGATCGCTACTTCTTGATGCGTGATCGTAAAGGACCTTTGTGTAGTGTCTTAGTTGTGTTGTCTGTCTTAGTGTTGATTGGTTTAGCGGTTTCACGTTGGTGGGCGGGAGATATTCCTTCGGCTTTGAAAACAAATCTCTTCGCGACCCTGGTGAGCTTCAATGCTCTGGCTATGGTTTTGCGAGTGATTCAACGGATGCGTGCCGTTCACTTAGTCAATGGTTCGGGGCAGATTCTTATGGTTCCTGTACGGTGGTTGGTTGCGAATGCGGTGAATGTTCTTGCGACCGTAAAAGCGCATCGCCAATACAAAGATTCTCAAAGAACCGGGAAAAGACCCGTTTGGATTAAAACAGATCACCAGTTGCCAGCGCACTTCGGTGCCGAGGCGGAGGTTCAAATCAAATGAGAGCAGCGGCCATCACAGGGATTGTGGGAACAGTTGTCGCAGTAATCTTAATTTGCATCGTGGGTTTCACGAAGAAACCCGGCGAGCGCTGCATTGGTATTTTTTATGACAACAAAGATGTGATCTCGTCCGTAGCAAAAGCGCTTCATTCATATCCAGATTTCGAGAAGGTGTACACGCGAATTGAAAATTACAGCTCGGGTGAGATCGAGCGTTGTCAGGCAAGCTTTATTATTAATACTGAATTTGAAAACAAGATTCCTCGTCGCTTGCTTGAAGATTATACTCATTCCGAACGAAACGTCGCTTGGCTCGGATATAATATTTGGCAGTTAGGTGAACATCTCGAGAAAAACATGGGGCTTCGCTATATCGGGGCTGTCAGCAAAGCTCACGAAGGCAGTTGTGATTTGTTTTATCGAGGTCGGGTTTCTGCTTGCTCCGAGCGCGGACTGCCATTGCAGCTTGAGTTCTTGCCGACCAATCACGTGCGGATTGAAATTATGGCAGAGTCTCGTGTCAGAGGGGGGCGCGAGTTGACGCCTTATTTAGTCCGATCTCGCAATCGCTTCTATATGGCGGATGTTAATTTTGGATCTGTATTCGCGGATTTCCTTTCAGAACTCGTGGGAAGTCCGTTGCGTCTTAAAGCGGAGCCATCCCCATCCCGTCGTCTAGTTAAGGGTTTCTGATTGTAAATGCACCGTATTTTGGGCCATTTTATCATAAAAATGCATGGCATTTTGAGCCAAATTAACATGAAAATGCTGGCAATTTTGGGCCAAACAACCTAGAATAAGGCCATGAAACGGCATGCTTTAAAAGACCTAACTAATTGGTATAAAAGGGAAAAAAGAAAGCCTCTGGTGCTGCGTGGAGCCCGCCAAGTTGGCAAGTCGACGTTAGTCAGGCATTTAGCGGACTCTCTGGGGTTAGATCTTTTTGAAATTAACTTAGAAAAACAAAAGCTGCTCAGCCTTCAAAGTGAAGGAATTGAGGTCTCTCCTATTTTGCAAGAAGTGGAAATTATCTGCAATAAGAAGATCTCTGCGAAAGCACTTCTGTTTTTTGATGAGGCTCAGGATCAGAAAAAAATACTAGCGACCCTTCGTTATTTCTTCGAGGAATATCCTGACATCGCAGTGATTGCTGCGGGCTCCTTGTTGGATTTTGCACTTAAAAAAGCAGAGTACTCAGTACCAGTCGGTCGTATCGAGTATTATTTTTTAGGGCCCATGAAGTTTACAGAGTTTCTGGAGGCGATGGGTGAGCCGCTGCTTCTTGAAAAATTAAATGATTTTTCCGGGGCGTTACTGGAGGCGACACATCATCGTCTAATGCGTAGATGGCGAGAATATCTCTATGTCGGAGGGATGCCTGAGGCTGTATTAACGTATCTTCAGACCAACAGTCCTTTAGAGGTTCGGCGCATTCAAAATGCAATTCTTCAAGCGTACCAAGAAGATTTCAACAAGTACGCTCTGTATGCGCAATACCGACGTGTGCGTCGAATTTTCAATTTTGTGCCTGGGCACTTGGGGCAGAAGTTGAAATATGTGGAAATAGATCCAGATGAAAAGGCGCGAGATCTTAAAGCAGCACTTGAATTGTTGATATTAGCTCGTGTTTTTATTCCTGTGTATCATACGAATGCCAGCGGACTGCCTCTGAAGTCGCAAATGGATGAGAGTGTATTTAAGTGTTACTTCTTGGATGTGGGATTAGTCTGTGCTTTTCAAGGTGTAGACTGGAGTCTTTTAACGACCTCTTCTTCGGAAGAACTTTTAGTGAAGGGACCTTTAGTAGAACAATTTGTAGCACAACATTTATTCTTCCAGAGCGAAGGTTTTATGGAGCCGGAGCTTTTTTATTGGTTGCGGGATAAAAAAGCCCAAAATGCGGAAGTTGATTTTGTGATGACCATCGACGGGCAAATAGTGCCTGTTGAGGTTAAATCCGGTAAAGGAGGTCGACTTAAGTCGTTGATGGTCTTTATGAAGGAGAAGGAGCTTCCCGTAGCGCTCCGTACGGATATAAACTTACCAAGCAGTGAGCTTATTGATCAGAAAATTAACGAATCCATGGGGCGGTCTGTCTTTGAGCTTAAAAACATGCCCTTGTATCTGATCGAAAAGATTGTGGATGTTTTTCGTAAGCTTTAGTTAGGAGCATTTTGTGTCATCATTTCACTCTGATAAATATTTTATTCGCGAATCTCTTTATAACCTCGTTGAGCTATCTTTGCTTGCAAGAATGTACGAGGAGCATTGCACTCCTGCGGCGGAATCTGGAAAGATCAGCAAAGAGTCCCTTTCTCAGACACTTTTGAAAATGAAAGCAACTGAAGGCAAGGGTGAATTGCGCGTAGCTATTCACGATACGGATCCTGTTGGTTTTTACTGGAAGTATGAAGGTAAGGTTGTAGCTCACTGGGTTCATCCCACTCATCGTGGTGAGGGTGTTGAGCAAGGTCTTCTGGGATGAATTTAGAATTTTGGCGCGGGCGCAAAGTCTTTATTACAGGTCATACCGGCTTTCGTGGAAGTTGGTTGGCTTTGACCTTGCAAAAAGCTGGCGCCGAAGTTTTCGGATTTTCTCTTTCTCCAAATAGCAGCCCTAATTTCTTCGAGGTCGCGAATGTCGGCCAAGGAGTTAATTCAACGTTTGCGGATATTCGTGATCGAGAGTCGCTGAGTTCGGCTTTGAATTATTCTGCGGCGGAAGTGGTTTTCCATCTGGCTGGTGGTGGTGGTCTTAAAGACTCTTGGGATAAGGTGACCGACGTCTATTCCTCGCAAGTGATGGGGACTATCAATCTACTTGAATGTTTGCGTGAGACCGCTACGGTTCGTGCGGCAGTGATCCTTTCGTCAGACAAAATCTATCGGGCTGAAAATGAAGCACATAAGGAACTCGCTCCATTGGCGGGAAGTTCTCCGGCCGCAACGGCAAAAGCCTGTTCCGACCTTATTTTGGAATCGTATCTCAGCGGCGTGTTTGCGCCGGAAAAATATAACAAACATAAAATTGCCTTAGCTTCTGCTCGCATGGGCGCAGTTATAGGCGGCGGAGATTTCTCCTTTGAAAGTTTGATCTGGCAACTGGCGCAAGCAGAGCAAGCGGGGTTGGAACTACCTTTGAAAAATCCAAACTCAATTCGCCCCTGGATGCACGTTGATGACGCGGTTTCTGCGTTGCTCACCCTCGGTCAGGCGCTTCTTGAGAGTGGCCCTAAAGCTTCAGGATCTTGGAACTTTGGAGTCGATAAAAACAATCAAGGCAGTGTTGGGCAAGTGGCCGCTCTTTTCACTCACTTCTTTAAGGGCAGCGAGTGTCCGCTGATGCATACTCCAGAAAATCCGTCGATTCACGGCTTGCTAGATTCGTCAAAAGCTCGCACTCAACTTGGTTGGTCTGCTGATACGGATATACCGGCAGCCATTCGTAAGACGACAGAGTGGTATAAGAATTATTTCGGGACGTAGACTGCTTAACTAACTTTCCCGCTAAGCGCTTTTTCGATGCGAGTCAGTCGCTCCTCTAGAGAAATTTCAGTTGATGCCTTTTTTAAAAGAGAGTTTGCCAGGGTTTGAT
>JAGIAF010000067.1:0-9858 GCA_017745015.1 Bdellovibrio sp.
GGAGGCATCACGAACAAACTCTTCCAAGGCCGTGAATTCCAAGATCGCGATATTGTACCAAGGATTCAGGATATTCATTTCTTTTAAAGTGAGTTGGCGGTCTTCGTAATCCATCACCGAAAAATCGGTGCGCCCCAAAAGTCCGACATCGTGCACTCCAAGTTCGTGCATATACTCTTCAACTAATGACAGCTTCAGCTCCTTGGCTGCCACGGCATCAATATTCAGCAAGCGAATGAACTGATCCAAACGACTCGGAGTGATTTCCTGCTTCCCGGCCAGTACGCGAGAGACAAAGCTAGGATTGACCTCAAGGTCTCGCGCTAACGAGCGCAGTGAGTATTTCGGATTTACGGATTGTTTTAGAGTGAAGAATTTCTTTAGGATGAGATGAACGTGCTTCATGCTCCTCCTATCACAGTTATGCCATCAGATTTCATTATTGGTACTTTCCCCTCAGTGCCACTTCGCCACCGCGAAATGTATAAGAGTTCGACATAGCAAGGCGTGTACCAAAAGAGAATGAATCCGTAGAAATCTGTTGCGGCATCGAGCAACAGATGGCTGTTGAGTTTCACTGCAACGAAAAGATCTAGAAAAGTGGATTTAGTGTTTTGACGCGTGTAGTTATAGCTCCAACGAAAACACAAACCCATAAAGGAGTTCCTATGAAAAAGTCATTCGTATCTGCATTGCTCGTATCTGCTACTCTTCTTGCCTCTACACAAGCGCATGCTTTGAGCACAGTTGCTACAACAGCTCGCCTGACGGTAGAGACAATCGCCCTTTCTGTACTTTCATCAGCGTCCAGCCAAGCATCAAGCATCTCTTCAAGCGACGACTATAAAATCATTATTGCGGCACAAGACGACGCAGCGAACATGGTTGCCTCCAATGGTCAAATCCGTGGTCAAGCGTTGCTTCAAGCATTTGAAGTGATCCGCGCTAAAAATCCAGCTCTTGAAGCTTCGGATATGCAATTGGCAGAAGTTGTTTTGAAAATCGGTTCAATGAAATAGTTTTTAGTTCAATCCCGCCTTGAGGAGACTTTATGAAAACGTTGACCGTGTTTTTTACCTCTCTGCTTCTGGCAACTAAAGCCCACGGAATGTTCAGTTACAAAATCACTGAAGCTCCTTCCGACAGTGCTTTCAGAGCTCAGGCACAGATTCTTTTAAAACAAGCCGAGACGCTTTTACCAAGTTCTCTTAAAGCCGCAATCGGTGCACCTCTTGAGGTGCGCTTTGCAAGCTTGAATTCTAAAGAAGGCGCCTTGGGATTTTACTCCCAAGGTCGTCTGACTCTGGACTTAAAAACCATTCCTGAAATCCAGAAGGGCGAGGCCCAGGCCACGTCAACATCGCGCACTCATAAAACCTTGTATCGAGAAATTCTGGCGACCATCTTGCACGAAACCGTGCATGCCTATGATCGTTTGAATCTTCATGACTCCACAGAGAAAAAACTGATCGACGCTTGTCGCGAGGAAGCTCGCAACCGCAAAGAAAATATCCAAAGCCCTCAATGTGATTTCTATAAGAACATGGATACAACCTTCTCTGAAAATCCGTATTTCACTCTGTCTGCAGGCTTTGTCTATGACAAGGTCTCTTGGATGAAACATCGCAGCCCCGACACTTATGAGCTCACCAATTCATCAGAGTCTTTGGCTGTAAATATGGAATACTTCCTGTTAGATCCTGAGTTTGCTTGTCGCAGACCTTCTTTGTATCGTCTGTTGCAATCGAAATTCCAACACACACCTTTTAAAACCAACTGCCATGCCCCAGTGAACTACTTGGTGTCAGATTTTACTTCTAACGCCAACCCGGTAAAGAGCATTGATCCTAGCCGTATTTATCAAGTGCACTACTTGGTAGCTGGCGAAGGTACTGGCCTCGCCAGTGGCTTTGGCCATTCAATGTTCCGTCTGGTGATGTGCTCTCCCAAACGTAAAGTGGTGGGGCCTGATTGCCTTAAAGACTTGGATCAACATTTGGTCTTGTCGTTCCGTGCCTATGTCGACACTCCTCAAACAAGTAATTTGAAAGGTCTCAAGGGAGATTATCCCTCACGTCTCTTTATCATTCCATTTGATCAAGCGGTTGAAGAATACAATCGCACAGAGCTTCGTGACCTGCGCAGTATTCCACTTAAAATGAATCGCCAAGAAATCGAAAGATTCGCCGTGCGCACGGCGGAAACTCATTGGTCTTATGACGGGAAATACTACTTTGCTTCGAACAACTGCGCTGTTGAAGCATTAAACCTGCTTCGCACCGCGAATCCCGGCTCCGCTTATTTGGCAGTGGATACCATAACTCCGAATGGAGTCAGTCGCGCCTTAGAGCAAATGGGAGTGCTGCAAACTCCGCGCTATAACAGTCGCGCAGAAGCTATCAATGATGGTTACCTTTTTGAATCTTACCGCGATCGCTATGAATTGGCGTTTCAAGTTTTGAAAACGTCCCTGGCTTTGCCACAAGAAAACTTTGAAGACTTCTTGAAAGTGCCGGTTCTGACCCTTCGAGGGATCTATAATAAACTCCCAGCGCTGCCAGGCAATCTACGTGTGAAAGCGGCCGCTGCAGTATTAATTTTGGAAAAAGCATTTCAGAGAATTCTGATCGGCCAAGTTAAAGCGGAACTAGCGGAAGCCATGTTGGAAAACAGCAGTACGACGCGCACAAAGGCTGAAAAGCTTGCGGGTCTTGAAGCCTTTTTCTCGCAACCTGCTTCGTTTATCGCAGGCGCAAAAGGTTATGGTCTCCCTTCGCCACAAGATATGGAACTGGTTTTAAAGCGTGCCGCAGATATCAATCAACAGGGAGCCGCCCTGTTTAACGAACTTTATGACGCCGGGAAAAACTTGTTGGCTCCGCAACACGTGATGAACCTCAAAAATTCTCGCGACAATATGGAATATGCCCGTGGCTTTTTGCACTCGGTTTTGTAGCACAAAGCCCAGCATACATTGTTATTTCACAGGGAATTTCCAAGAGGTATGACCAGAAATTTGTGAGTCTCCTATTCATCTGCTGAACCGGACTCTGAATATGTCGGTTGATGGTGGAAGCTCAGATTCATGCAAGACTTCCACTACCAAATATTACCCCTCCACCATGTTCACGACTCGCAAAAAGAACTTGTTAATGCCGTCTATGAAATGTGGGAAATGACTTTCGGCAAAGTTTTAAACGATGCCGGAGCAACTCTCGACTTCTCCGACTTCTTCCGCAGTCATTCCGCAGGAGTGATTTTGTTTAAGAACGAAATCGTCGGATTCAATCTCTTTACAGTGTTTGACCTGGAGCTAAAAGCTCACGGCAAGCATCCGTACTTTGAGTACTTGGAACCGAAGACCATCCAAAGTCTGAAAGAGCGCAAACAAACACGCTTAATGACGATGGAGTACTTTACCGTGTCAGCAACATGGAGAAGAAAATACCGTGGCATTCCTTGGTCAGAAATTCTGACCGGTTTAGGCTTGCAGTATATGGATCAATCCCCGGCAGATGCGGTGATTGGAACTCCCCGTATGGATTTAGGCGTTGATAAAATGTGCGCCCGCCTTGGTGCCAAACCGATCCAGGATAAAGTCGATAAGATGAATTACCCTTGTGCGGTGATGGTCTTTGATAAAGAAGAATCGCGGCATTTTTTAAATGCCGAGACTCACTATTGGGTGAAGAGACTTTGGAAGATCCATCTTCGCGAGAAACTGCAGCCCGGCGCTCGTGAGGCGACTGCTTATAATCGCGAAAATGATAGGGATCTAATGTAGTTCAAGCGACGGTTCAACTTGATACATGTTCCACCGTCGTTCCGCGAACATCCGCGAGATACTGCACTCAATACTATTTAGTCTCAAGTTCCTCCTTCCGAATAGAATATATCCCGGGGGAACCTATGAAACGCCTGATTTTGACTGCAGCAGTTGCCTTATTTTCCGTTCACGCATTCGCGGAAGAAGCTATCGAATCATCTATCGAAGCCGAGATGCTCATTGGTGGTTCTGAAGAAGCTCGCGTTGATGCGCAAGAACAACAACACCTCTTGGATCGAGAAAAAATCCGCAAAGAGCAAATCAAACAGCAAGCGCTTAAATCCGCTCAAGAGGCTGTGCAATTGGAAGCCACTGCAGCTCGTGAAAGTGAAAACACACGCAAAGTAAAGGCCGACGTTGAATCGCAAATTGCCGTTTTAAAAAAACAAATCAAAGCCTCTGAAGAGCGCAAAGTGAAAGCAGAGAAAAACATCCAAGCCGCAAAAGATGAAGTTGCTCGCTATAATCAAATTCGCGACAAATACCTGGCAAAACAAGCGGCTCTTGAGAAAGAAATCGCACAGTTGAATCAAAATGCGGATCAACTTCGCAAAGATCTGCGCAACGCTCAAGGTGGTGCCGTTAAAGCACACAAAGACTCTGTCGCGTCCCAAGATAAACTGCGCCAAATGCAAAAACGCAACGTCAGTTCTGATTCTCAATAGTTTGTGGAGATGATAAAAACAGGCCTTCTTGTGGCTGGCCTCACATGGGGCGAGCTTTATGACGGGAAATTCTATCCCTGTAGATGGCGGATACTTAGCGATGTAAGAAAAAGCCCATCTTATAAGATGGGCTTTTTTTTTGCTTACTTGCCGATGGCTTTCTCGAAAATCGCCTTCTCCCCTTCAACCCAACTTGGGTGAAGCAGAAGCTTCGAGATCTTATCTTTATTGATATTTGGAATATAGTTCGAATCAAACTTCAAACGCCAGCCATAAGGAGTTTTGATGGCATTGTACTTCACTGTTTCCGTCGTCTGATTGGGCTTGAACGTATTCAAATCTCCATTTGGACCCGCCGAGTTGATCTGGCCCACTCTTTGGAACTCCACCGTAAAGACCGCCGTGTCTGTTTTAATATCTGACTTCAAAATTTTATAGCCAGAGACCACCTCAAAGAGATCACTGCCGCCTTGATGACCTGGGCATGAAATAGACACGTCGAACTTAGGACTGTTTCTAGCAAATTCTCCGTTAAAGTCCCGTGCCAGGAAATCGTTCAATAATTCACGAGGTCCTTGCTTCACTTGAGTCTTCACGAAGGAACAGCTCTGATCCAACCAGTTCGGAGATTCATTGAGATATTTCTCCCAACGTTTTTTTGTATCTTCAATGCCTGCGATACATTCATCTTTTACGTCAGCCAAGCTTTCGTCTTTAACTGTAAGGATCGATTTCTTTCTGACGTTCAGTTCTTTAATCGCAGATTTCGCCAACTTCTGTTGGTCTTGAGATTTATTAGAGTCTTGAGCCGTGTTACCGCAGTTGTTTTTCGCGAAATTTTCAAGCTGTGGCACTTTTACTTGCGATACTCTCATTGCTTCTAAAACTTCTTTGGGGCTATTTTTAAGTCCGTTCGGAAGAGCCATCAACAGTTCTTCCGTCCAGAGCGATTCAGTGCCTTTCAAAACATCCGGAAAAAGCGCCACTGAATCTTTATCGCCACGTTCAAGTCCCTTTAAGAACGCCGAGTTCTTTTCTGGATAGGACAAAATATATTTCGCTAGGGCTTTAGGATCACCGTTTTTAACAGAAGCTGGGATGTCTTTAACGCTAAATTCTTTAGCCTCGCTAATAAAGGCAAATCCCGTAACCAATAAAAGAAAACCTGTAGAGATGTAATTCATATTGCTGCGACTCCCACTACTTTCTCTTAGTCACCTGCCAGCTGAAACATTTCGCCAACTTCGGAGGCAACTTACTTACATTCTTTTTAACCCAGAGTTCTATCTCGGCTGTTTCATCTGGCCGAGCAACCCCTGCCCATAAATTAATATAATTTCCGACCAGTGGGCTATCAGAATAAAATAAGTAAGCAATATCACCGACTTTGGTATCAACCTTCAGAATTCGCCAGTTATCCAATTGATAGGATTCCAATACATTTACAGTCTGAACTGCTTGGTTGTCCCTTTTGAGTTGCTTCGCTACTTCGATTGCATACTCATTTTTCTGAGCCGTTGATAAATTTCGTTTGACCCCATTGCATACTTCGGCAGCCATCGCCTTATGAGAAATCACTACTGTAATAATAAAGAAAAATATTTTCATAAGAATTCCCTTTTACTTCTGATAGCGATACCACTTAACAGAACCAAACCATTTGCTTTTACTCGGACCATAGGGAGCCCCTCCTGTGTGAGTTGCACTCCAAATATTTTTCCCATTTGGAAGATTGGGATCATAAATTGCTAAGTGCCCATCAAACAAGCCTACATCCCCCGCTTGCGGCTCCCCCTCTACAGGTGCAAATTTTTTATTTTTTGCAAACTCTCCGGCAGTCGACATTGGATAGGGATAACCTGCCTCTGCAAAGATTTGATTTGTAGAATTTGAACAATCTGCCCCACCATTTGCTCCACTTTTTGAACCGCCATATTTATAGGGAGTTCCCTGCCATGTTGAAGCTTGGACTGCAATCATAGCACCTTCTTCCGATGAAATACCTTCGAAACCAGAAGAGTCTATAAAGTTAATCGGATCACTCCATGTGTAATTGTAAAGACTTGTATCCCCACCGGCAAAACCAATCGGATCTTTCGCAGTCCATCTTGCAGTAACTGGGTCATAGTCTCTCACACCAAAGCGCACTAAACCGGTGTCGCGATCCAACAGTCCACCGGCAAAACCGAATGGCAAAATGGAGCTGTTATTACCCGAAGGGATACCAAATTCATCGAATGAAAGTGACTCAACGACTTTGCCGGAACTTGCGTCAACTAAAAGCTCAGGAGTTCCGACTTGATTTGAAATAATTTGGTAAGTCACGCCTTTGTATACCATGTAGTCTGGCGTGTTTGACTTTGTACCGTACACAAATCTCTTAATAACCGAACCATTCGCATCAAGTTCAGCCGCGATTTGAGTTTGTGATTGATAAACGAATCCTTGAGTCAGTTTACCATTCACTTTTTTCCCAACACGACGATTCTGAGCATCAACGATGTACTCGACCTTTTTTCCATCCGGCAAAGTTACGACTTGCAGATTTCCAAGAACGTCATAAGTATAAGCTGTCGTCTTTTTAACATCCTTTGTGGTATTGAAATTAGCATTGTCATAAGCATAAGTGTGAGCAACTTTTGTCGTCAGCTCACCATTAGCTGTGTATTTATATTCAAGAGTTCCATAGTTGGTTAAGCGATCTTGAGTATCATATTTCGCCTTTGCGATACTTGAACCTGTAGAAACCTGAACACGGTTTCCATTCATATCATAACTATACTGACGAGATGTTTTTCCGCCAATTGCAACAAGCATCAAACGACCTTGATGATCATAAGTATAGTCTTGAGTTACGATCGCAGTTCCTTTAGTGGTCGTCGAGCGCACCACTCGCCCTACTGAATCACGAGAATACTTGTGAGACAATAAGTTGGCCTTGTTATAAATAAAGGCATCTCCCGCAGCTTGTCCGAAGGTATCGTATGAAACTGTGGCGGTGATATTTTGAAGCTTTGTTGCAGTGACAAGTCCCGAAGCATTAATAGTCAGGGCTTCGTCTCCCAACTTCACTGGCAATGAGTCTTTATCATATGAGATAGCAACGTTCGAAGCCGCACCCGTTGCACCCGCAACATTAATCGCAGAAATAGTACCATCCGGGTTATAAGAATATCGAACTGTACTTCCCACCGGCCCTGATGTTTTCACAGCAAGAGGAACGGACGCTGCGTATTCATAATCCAAGATCACGCCATCTAACGATGTCGCTGATTTTACCAAATCTGACTTACTCAAATATGTGTAAGTATAGTTTCCACCCGGAAGACTCATCGCAGTCATTCGTCCGGCACTATCATAGCTATACTTAATCTGAGAACCGTCTGGACGAGTTTCGGCCGTCAGTTGCATATCGTTGTTATAGCTGTACGCCGTTGCAACGTTGGTTACTCCAGAAAGAGCTGGCGGCAAATACTTGCTGACCAACTCATAAAGGTTGTATGAGAACGTATGCGGCGTTTTCGCTGGTGGTGTAAGGCTGGTCAGATTTCCGTTAGCATCATATGCCATTACCACCGCACCGCCATCGGGAAGAATTTTTTTGATCAAACGATTTGAAGCATTGTAGATATACTGAGTTTTTCGACCTACAGGATCTGTTATGCTCGAGATATTTCCAGCGGCATCATATGTAGCCGTCATTTTACGGCCGCCTTGATCAACTGTGATCAGACGTCCCTTGGCATCGTACGTAAAAGCATTCGCTACCAACGAGCCCTGCTGGATATTGGCAATCTGCCCTTTCGCATTAAGAGTGGCATATTGCACTCTGCCGAGGGGTGATTTACTGGTGAACATTTTCTTCGTGCCATCATATACGACCGAAGACACTCTTGTCGAATCTCCTTGCTGAGTTGTAGTCTCACTCCATTGAGTCATACTCCAAAGATCTTGGGCATTGGATAACTTTACGGTTCTCTGTCTTTGATTTGAAATTGCAATAGCCGTATTGGGAACCGCATAGGAGTCTTTTTGAACAAAAGAAGACATCCATCCAAAACGAGGATCTTTCGCTGAAGTTTTTGAAGACTTCGCGCCATAAAAATCGGTAGCACTAGATCCCGATTGTTCTGTTTCTTTTGAACTTGAGGAAGCACCATCTGCTCTTGTCACTGTGTGGCTGTAAGTGCCATCGGCCGAAGACGTAGAATAGACTGTTTTTCTGTTCAACGCTGTCAACGTCGTTACTGTTTGAACTCCTTTAGCGGAATCAAATTGTCTGACGATGCTAAGGAAGTCTCCGCCAGCGCCTTGGTCTTTTTGCACATACCCCTCGGCATCATAAGTCACCGTGCTTTTTTGACCACCTGGCTTTTGATAAGATATCAAAAGCCCCGAATCTGTTGTGCCGACAGTGTATGTTTCTTTGTTAGGATTAACGACAGCGCTTAAATTGCCCTTCGCATTTAAAGTGATTTTAGTTGTCTGAGCATATGGCGAAACTATTGAAACCTGAGAGCCCGAGTATTGGAATGCGGAAGTATTTCCAAAAGCATCTTTGATGCTGCTGATTCTTTTCGATGAATCGTACGCGAAGGTCCACTTCACAACTCCGGTCATCGCATCGCGAGTTTGAGTATGATGTCCGGTTGCATCGAAATAATAAACTTCAGATCCAGTTTCATTTGAAACTATAAAGCCTGTCCCCTGTGTTACAGCCGCGATCGGACGAAGCGATCCATCACCAAAATAGACGATCTTGTTCGCCTTATCATAGTAATGCATCAAGCTTGGAGTCCAACCTCCTAAGCCCATGGCTTTAACAGTATAAGCAACTCCCGCTTGAAATCTGTCCGATGAATATCCCAAATAGAATGGCACACCCGTGACCGGAATTGATTCCTGCAGCGCGAGGGAATCCATGTTAATCGACGAATGGCTTGGGACACTACATCCCTTCTTAGATGGAACAGCCGCGATTTTTTTTGGTTTGCTATCAACTAGCTGAAGGGTAAAGACTTTCTTTTGATATGTAACGGTGTTCGCATCAGGTCTTCCTGTAATGACGTAAGAAACTTTATATGTTCCCGCTGAAATATTGCTATCCCAAGAAATACAGGGAGTAATCGAGTTAGGAAGCGACACTGGACTTGCCGTTCCGCACTTACGGTTCTTGTCTATGAATACCGAAATGGCCGTCGAAAAATGTCCATCGGTTACGACTTGCAAGAAGTCGATGGTATTGAAACCGCCCGAGTCATTGGCTACATCATACATCCCCCCAGCCGCTATGGGGTAGTTTAAAACTTGATAAGTACAAGCTAGGGTTCCGTCGCCCTCAATATCGCAACTGCCCGTCATCTCTGG
>JAGIAF010000067.1:9868-13054 GCA_017745015.1 Bdellovibrio sp.
CTCTGGGCCAGTGGCATAAGCTCTAAATGAGATTATTTGGGACGCAATAAGAAGAAAAACGGCGGTTTTACTACGGGCGAACATACGGGCCTCCGGGGCGCACCCCACAGGCCGTACTATTCGGGACTAATCTAATAATGCTTTAGTAGATATACAGACTATGTCGACTTGTAATCTTTGAGACACGTCTCACTGATGGAATCTCAGTTTTTTTCTTACCGGACACTTGCTGTCAGAATATAGCACTGTTGTGCTAGCGAATTATTATCCTTAATCAACTGATCAATATTTTGAGTCATTACTCTTGCGTCCCCAACCAACAATCGTTTCATCTGGTTTTGCATCACCTGGTTGAATTGCGAAGTGGCTTGATCTTCGCACAGCGAGAACCAAGATAATACTTCTAGATGGGCACCGCTGCCATTTGCAATATCTTTCCTAATTTGATCAAGATTTTGGGCAACGTAGAGATCTCTTTGCTCTTTACGTTCTTGAAGAGCAAACATATTGCATTCTCCCCAAGAAGACGTCGACTGAGTCTCAGATGTTGAAACATTGGAACTATACTTTGGATCAAGCACCGCTGTAGAACCTTCCGTAGAAATTTTGGAACTTGCACTAACGGAGTTGGTACGCTTGGTTTCCCCTGTCATTGCATTCGCATTAGCATCGCCCACGCCACCCCATTTATAGGTTTTATAAAGCCCGTCATTAAGCATCTTACTGCATTTACCCGAATCCCACGCCATAGCAGATGAACTCAAAAAGAATAAAACTAAGAACAATTTCATAGGACCTCACCAAAAATAATTGTATGTTTACATAAATGCTCAAAAGAATGTTAATAATCTTGCTTTTGTTTGTCCACTCAACGTCCTACGCTACGGACGAAAGTGAGATTTCGGAGGTAGCCGCAAGCCAGGAATGGTTAAAGCTTCTTCACTACAATCGCATCGAAAAGGCTGAGTTTTATCTGGGTTCGGGGGGAATTAACTCGTCGTTGGTTGAGCTTCGCGCAAATCTTGAGCAGCTTAAGTCGAACCCTCAATACTCCTGCGAGTTCCCAGCGCGAGCAAAGTTACTTCGCGAAAAGTTCAAGATAGCTGCGCCACTTTGTCCTCAGGTTGAGAACTGGAAATCAAAAATGGGCCGTCATTCTTCTCTCTCATTAGTTTATGTTTCACAGTATGTTTCAAACCCCGCATCGGCTTTTGGGCATACTTTTTTACTTTTTAAAAACTCTAAAGAGCCGCTCAATTTAAACGTGACTATTTCCAATGCCGCAAGCATGCCCGAAGATGTCAGCAACTTTGCTTATATATTCAAAGGAATCACTGGAGGATTCCCTGCGGAGTTCAGCACAGAGTCCTTCTATTTAAAAATTCAAGAATACAGCAACATCGAAAACCGCGATATGTGGATCTATGATCTTAATTTCTCCGAGCAGCAGATCGACCAACTTCTAAATCACATCTGGGAACTCTCTAAAAGAGCCGATCAGGGCTATTTCTTTTTGAACGGAAATTGTTCGGTGAACAGCTACAATGCTTTGGCCGCGGTTCATTCCGATTTAGATTTTTTACCGACGGGACGCATTTACGTGCTACCAATTGAAACCATCGTTAAAGCTCATGCAATCACTCAAAACATTGAGTATCTCCCCTCTTTACGCGAAAAGATGTTTCTACGCTCACAGGCATTAAGTTCGGCAGAGAACCAAAGTTTTCAAAGCATTATAGCCAACTCCGAACCTCCATCTCTCACAAAAAGCATTGAGGTTGCGGAGCTGACTCTGGAGAACTTCGAACTGCTGCGCTCCCGGCAGTACGGTACTTTAACAACTTCTCAGGATCAGGCTTACAAAGAAGCCCTGCTAAACCGAGCGGAACTAGGCATTTCTTCTAAGTTAAAGATTCCACGTCCAGCGGAACCTCACCATGCTCTGCCTTCCACTCGCATTGCAGCTTCTGGCGGAAGTATAAGAGAACAATCCTTCTATGCTCTTTCAGCCGCGCCTTTTTATCATGGCTTGCTTGACAGCTCACCCGGATACCGTCCTTTTTCTGAATTGATCCTCCTCAATTCCACGATACGCACCATGAACCACGAAAATAAGCTCGATCTAACTGCTTTGCAGATGGCGAATTTTCCAGTCATAACCGTTTTTGACTCCCAATGGTCCTGGCGATTGAGCTTAGGAATTAAATCTCAAGAGCTCTGCAATCAGTGTTGGCTCTTCAATGGCGAAGGCAGTGCTGGAAAGAGTCTGACGCTGACATCAAACAGTCAAGTTTTTGGACTGTTTGGATTATCCCAGGAACAGACATCTTCATTAGGTCCTCAGCTATCTGCAGGTATATTGGCCAATTTTAGTTTCGCAAAATTGCTTTCCCAATTTCGCCTACTTCATCCGAAATTTAACGCAGAATCTAGGCATATCTTAGACGTATCCATGAATTTTGACGTGGATAGAAATACTGTATTTGAGATTGCTGGTCATCTTGAGAAGGAAGATTTTAATTACCAAATGACTTTAGGTTATCACTTTTAACGGTACGCTCGTGTGATGAACAATAATATTCCAGTGAGTTGAGAAGTTCACGTCTGACAATATCCTGTTGTTTACCATTTAATGATTGAATATGGTCGACTCCCTTTACCAGCCAAAATTCTTTTGGTTCTTTGGCTGCGGCATAGACGTCTCGGCCATTTTGAATATCAACTACCTGATCCTGATCACCGTGAATGACAATTAAAGGCGTTGGTGCAATTTTATCAACCTCATCAATCGCAGAGTACGATTCAGCGATCAACAGATAGGGAATCGGTTGCAATAACCACGTTAAGGCATTGTTTGCCAATATTCTTTGGGCCACTTTGCGATAAGACTTGAACGTGCTATCCACAACTACTAGACACGGTTGGTGATCCTGCTGTTGCGCAACCGTATAGAGGGCAATATTACCGCCCAAACTCTGACCGAATATGACCGTCGGAAGTTCCGGTTTGTTTCGAATCAGCCAATCCATGGCCTTCAAACCGGCATCTACTGTGGAAGCTTGCGTTGGCTCACCTTGTGATCCGCCATAACCGGGATAATCGAAGATAAAAAAATCATAGTCATAATCCAATATCCATTTTAAAGAGGTAAAGTGTGTCGAAAGATTTTGACCATTACCATGGAAG
>JAGIAF010000068.1 GCA_017745015.1 Bdellovibrio sp.
GAAGAAGGCTTTCGCGGATGCTTGCAATAACTGCAACAAAGAACGTGTGCGCGAGGGGAAAGCTCTTCGCAAAGATCTCGAAAAACTTTTGAGCTCTTTGGATAAACAAATCAAAGTCATTTCGGACCTTCGGAACGAAGCGAACTCTCAGCTTCAAGAGAAGTACGAAACGAAGATTCGTGCCCGTTTGAAAGGCAACGATATTGATCCAAGCCGTCTTTCTCAAGAGATCGTGATTCAGCTGGAAAAAGCCGATATCAACGAAGAATTGAGCCGCTTGAGTGAGCATATTAAAAACTATCGCCAATTGGTTGGATCTCAGCAGGCTGAGGGTAAAAAACTCGATTTTTACACTCAGGAATTGCTGCGCGAGGTGAATACGATTGGTTCGAAGTCTCAAGTAGCCAAGATCACTCAGTCTGTGGTAGAAGCGAAAACCCTCATTGAACGACTCAGAGAACAGGTACAAAACGTACAGTAATATGAAAACGCGTATGATTATTGTCGCTGCACCCAGCGGCGCAGGAAAAAGTAGTTTTGTCGAAAGAATCATCAAAGAGGAACCTCGTTTGGTGGACATCATTACTTTCACTACGCGCAACATCCGTAAGGGTGAAACAGCGGGCGTTCAGTACAATTTCATCAGCCAAGATGACTTCCAGAAGAAGATCCAAGAGAACTTCTTCGTGGAGTGGGCAAAGGTTCATACCAATTTCTATGGCACCTCTTACGAATCTTTAGAAAAGACCTGGGCTGCCGGTAAATGCGCGATTATGGATATCGACATCCAAGGGGTGGCGACGTTCAAGAGCAAGTATCCTGACGCTAAGACCGTCTTTATCCTGCCGCCGTCAATTGACGAATTGCGTCGACGCATTGAGAAGCGGGACGGGGGCATGCCCCACGATATCGAGGTCCGTATGGCGAATGCTGAAAAAGAGATCGCTGAGGCTAAAAACTTTGATTTCCGCATCGTGAACGACAACTTCGAGCATTCCTATGCCGAATTTAAAAAAATCATTGAAGAATTATTGGCTTAACGCTATCTTCTGCCTTTGAATTGAAGATATTAATGCGCGCTGGAGGCTGAAATGGCTCGTGTAACCGTTGAAGATTGCTTGGAAAAAGTTCCTAACAGATTTGCTCTTGTTTTGATGGTTGCTAAAAGAGCTAAGCAACTTCTTAAAGGTGCAGAAGCGACTGTTTCTACACGTTCAAACAAGTACATTGTGAGCGCGCTTCGTGAAGTTGCTATCGGTAACGTCGGTTACGAGACTCAACTTGATCCTAAAGAAGCTCTTAATCAAATCGAAAAAGACCTTAACAAATAGTTCACTTCGTCTTCATGAGCACTCCGCTTTCATCAAAGGAGTGCTCCTCGAAGGACTTTTCGACTAAAGTCCTAAGCCTTTAAAAATACTAATAAATTCATAATATAACTGAAATCTATTTGGAGTCGCTCCTTCTTCTCAGGTAAGCTAGAGAGATATGGCGGAACCCCAAAAAGAGACGGGCTTATCCCACAAGCCGGTCAAAACAGTCGATGATCTTGTAACCCGCATTCGCAACTATTGGCCGAATGCGGATACGAAGTTCATTGAAAAAGCATACTACTTTTCTGAAAAAGCTCATGAGGGGCAAATCCGTCGTAGTGGTGAGCCTTACATTTCTCATCCACTTTCTGTTGCCGCGATTCTCGCCGATCTTCATTTAGATTTAGACACGATTGCAACGGGGCTTTTGCATGACACTGTGGAGGACACAGCTGTCACTCTTGAAGATATCCGTCGTGAGTTCGGCGATGCGGTTACACATCTTGTAGATGGCGTCACTAAAATCGGTCAGATGAAATTCAAAAACAGTCACGAGAAGCAAGGCGAGAATATTCGCAAGATGATCGTGGCCATGGGTAAAGATGTGCGCGTGGTGTTGGTGAAACTTGCCGATCGCTTGCACAATATGCGTACTTTGAATTTCATGCCGTTTGATAAGCAAGAACGCATTGCTCTTGAGACGTTAGAAATTTACTGCCCTCTTGCTGGCCGTATGGGTATCAGTGCGCTGAAGATTGAATTGGAAGACTTGTGCTTCCGTTACTATCGCCCCGATATGTACTACCAACTGGTTCAACAAATTAAGAAAACTGAAGCCGAGCAGGGTCGTTATATTGACGACGTAAAGAACGTGATCTCCAAAGAGCTTGGAAAGGCGGGATTCAAGTTCGAAGTGTTTGGACGTTCAAAGCATTTGTGGTCCATCTATCGTAAGATGCAATCTCGTAGCATTGACTACGATCAAGTTTATGACGTGCTGGCGTTCCGGGTGATTGTTGAAAGTGTGGCCGAATGCTACGCGGCCTTGGGCTTAGTCCACTCATTATGGAAGCCAATTCCGGGTCGTTTTAAAGACTTCATCGCCATGCCGAAGGCGAATAATTATCAATCCCTGCATACCACTGTGGTCGGCCCTGGCGGGGAGCGAATTGAAATTCAAATCCGTACCTCTGAAATGCATCTCGTTGCCGAGATGGGTATCGCTGCACACTGGAAGTATAAAGAGCGCGGGAAAATGGAAGATGACTCTGACGTGCAGCAGGCGAATTGGTTGCGTGATCTAGTGACATGGCACCAACAAGTGCGCAGTTCCGACGAGTTTCTTGATACAGTTAAGACGGACTTATTTGAAACTGAAATTTACGTCTTCACTCCGACGGGTGAAGTGCGCGAGTTCCCTGAAGGTGCAACACCTTTGGACTTTGCCTATGCCGTACATACGGAGCTAGGCAATCGCTGTGTCGGTGCCCGAGTGAATGGCAAGATGGTGCCGCTCAAGCATCAATTGCAAAACGGGGACACCGTTGAAATCGTCACATCGAAAACTCAAGAGCCATCGAAAGATTGGTTGAAGTTCGTTGTTACCAATAAAGCCAAATCTAAAATCCGTGCCTTTGTTAAAGAAGAGCAGCGTCGTCGCTCCATCATCCTTGGTAAAGAGTTGGTGGAAAAAGAATTCCGCAAATTCGGGATGGCGGCGGTCAAATATCTTAAAGGCCCAGCCTTCGATGAGTATTTGAAAGACCATGGTTTGAAAGACGTGGAAGAGCTTTACGTAACTGTGGGTTACGGCAAGCTTGAAACGCGTCACTTGGTTGAAAGACTTTCTCCGGAAAATATCGCGAAAGAGGCTGCAAAGACTGATGACTCGACCTTTATGGAAAGAGTCATGCGTGCCGCAACTCAGAAGACACGCAAAACCAATTCTTTGGTGAGTGTCGACGGTATGGACGACATGCTGGTGCACTATGCGAAGTGCTGTCATCCGATTCCAGGGGACCCTATCGTGGGCTTTATCAGTCGCGGTCGCGGTATCACAATTCATCGCAGTGACTGTCGTAAGGCCTTTGAGTTCGACCAACTTCGCAAGGTCGATGTCACATGGAATGTAAAACAGGCGGGCGATGGCCAAGAGCGCATCGTGCGTTTAAAAATTATTTCTCAAGACATACCGGGATTGTTGAAGTCTATGTCCGAGGCATTTGCGCAGCAGGGGATTAATATTCAATCTGCACAAATCCGTACGACTAAAGACAAAAAAGCAGTCTGCCATTTTGAAGTAAGCGTGAAAGACGCGGTTCAGTTGAACCAAGCGATTTACGAGATTCAGAAAATCAAAGGCATCATCGGTGTATCTCGTGTCATTCAGTAAATACTTCCCCAAGCTCCACAATTTTTTTGCCTTCTTGGTTTTCCTTGTTGGGTGTACGGTTCTTATCGGCTGGCTGATCAATGCGCCTTTGATGATTAAGTTCCATCCGGCATTACCGGGGATGGTTTTTAACACCGCTCTTTGTCTGACCATCCTCTCTTTAGGAGTTATTTTTTCGGATCGGGACTATTTTAAAATCGGCCGACTGTGCGCGATTTTGGCGATGTTTTTTGGCGCGGTCACTTATGTTCAGTATCCGTTGGGTTTGGATTTTGGGATTGATCGTTTCTTTATCAAGCTCGCCTTCGAAGATAGTATGCCTTTTCCGGGAAGGATGGCGGCGACTTCGGCCATTGCCATCATGTTGCTGGGATTGGCGTTGTTCTTCAATAAAACAACATTGATGTGTCAATTCGTTAGAACGACTGCGGCCTCCTTGGTGCTTGGCACGGGCTTGATTGGCATGAGCGGTCATCTCTTTCGCTTCAATGCTCAATATGGTTGGGGAAGTTTCACGCGAAGTGCTCTTCACACCTCCATTTGTTTTGTCTTTTTAGCATTAGCTTTGTTATTGCAGTTGAAAGCACGTCTTGTTGCTCAGGAATATTCGAGAAAACTCTTCCGTCCTTTTTACGTCCTTATCAGTGGAGTACTGACGACTTTGGCGATCATGCAGCTTTTGTTGTTGAAGGACTTTCAGAAGAATCGCGCTATTACTGAAATTCGTGCCAATGCTATTGTTGAAAATTTTGATAGTACTTTAAATCCCTTGAAAAAAGCTTTGGGACGTATGGCTCGACGCTTTACCTACCAACGTTATGACTCTTATAAATCCTGGGAAATCGATGCCGACAGTTATCTAAATGACTTTGGCGGCATTCGACGTATCACTTGGATTGATAAGAATATGATCACAAAATGGGTTTACCCGATGAACAATCACTACGAACGTTTGTTGGGAATGAATATTTTGGCTCAGCCCGAGACCAATGAGATCGTAAAATGGGTCATCGCCAATAAGCAGGCTGCTTTGTCCGGTGTGATTGAACTGAAATCGGGTGGCCAAGGTTTCTTGTTATTCAGTCCGATTCTGAAGGATGATAAAATAGATGGTTTGTTATCAGTAGCAATCGTGGCAAAGCCTTTCTTTGAAGAGGTTGCAAATGCTCCTGGGTACTACGTCAAGATCACAGAAGACGGGCGTGAGATCATTTCCAACAATCCCCAAAGTTCGGGTTATTCGCGTGAATGGAGTTTTCAAAAAGACTATAAAGCTCTGAATGCAAAATGGAATGTCATCGTGACACCGAATCCGGAGACGATTTTGACGAATTCCTCCATTTTGCCAGCAGTGATCGCGGCTTTCGGAGTGAGTATTTCGGTACTGCTTTCTTTGGCGTTGATGTTCTATGTACGCTCGCGCGCTTCAGAACGTAAAATGAAAGAGACGTTGGATTGGCAAGAAGCGGGACTTGATAGCAGCCCGTTGATGATGATTCAAATGGATCAAAACAGTGTTATTACCAGTGTGAACAAGGCTACAGAGCTTTACTTGGGCTATGAAGAACAAGAGCTCGTAGGGCGGACGCCATTTATGCTGGGCGATCATGCCGATGCCATGGAGCTTCGTGGAAAGATGGAATCGCAATTGAAACGCTCTCTTTCTTTGGATCAAGATTATTTAGAAGCGATGTTCGAAACGGGTGTGAATCTGAGTTCAGAACGTGTCTTTACGACGAAGTCAGGACAGCGTCGCTCTGTGATTGCTACGCTCAGTCGTGTGCGCGATGAAGATGGAAAAGTGATCGGTTATTTGACGGTGGCTGAAGATGTCACCGAGAAGAAAGAAAAAGAACGCCTGTTGAAAGAACAAGCGGAGAAGATCATCGTTTCTTCTCGTTTGGCATCCCTAGGTGAGATGGCTGCGGGAATCGCTCACGAGATCAATAATCCGTTGGCGGTGATGGGCGGCTATATTAGTGTGCTCAGAAAAAATCTGAATCAAAAAGGTCTTGGACAAGACGTGGAGATCGCTCGTCGTGTAGATTCGATTGATGCCATGATCCAACGAATTGCTAAGATCGTCCGCGGATTGCGTTCCTATGCCCATGAGTCTCATCACGGGGAGTTGGAGTTGATCGATGTGGAGCAGATCATCGACGACACCTTGGCTTTTTGTTATGAGAAATTTAAAACCGACGGCATCAAGTTGTCGGCCCGCATTCAACCAGGTTTGAAGGTGAAGTGTCGTCCTTATCAAATTTCTCAAGTTCTTTTGAATTTGCTCAATAATGCCCATGATGCGGTGGTTGCCGCACCAGTGAAGGAAGTTCTTATTGAAGCTGAAGTTCACCAGGGAGGCGTTGAAATCAGCGTGACGGATTCGGGTCCAGGAGTGCCGGCAGAGTTGCGTGAAAAGATCATGCAGCCGTTCTTTACGACGAAAGAGGTCGGGAAAGGAGTGGGATTGGGTTTAAGCATCTCTCAAGGTATTATGACGGCTCACGATGGTAAGTTCTATCTTGATAAAGAATCCCTACAGACACGATTTGTGCTTTGGCTTCCAAGTGTTTAATTCAGTTTTAAAGAATTATTGCCAAGCATAGCCGACTTTGATGGCAATGGAATTTGCCGTGACCGTGTCGGAAGGCGGGAAGTAGTTGTATTCAATGCTGACAGGGACGTAGTTCTTACGACTCAATTGCCAGTCTAAACCCATGGCTACCGTCAGAACTTGATTCGTTGAAATATCACTTGCAGAAAGTGCCGTAGAAGACTTTGCTACGGCGATAAGGAATCCACCACCTATGCCACCCCAGGCGCGGTATTTATTTTGTGTGAGGTAATACTTCGCAAGTCCGTAGGCTGACAGGTAGGTGATCTTGGCGTCGCAGTTTCTGGATTTATTGCAACCCGTGGCTTGAACCGTGGTTCCGGAAACATTGAACTGCTCTAGAGCGCCCAGAATTCGCAAAGACATGTCGCGATTCATGATGTACTCATAAAAACCACCCACACCGAAGCCGGTGCCCTTAAGAGCGGGTTTTTCCGTTGTCAGAGCATCCTTCACGACCACAGTCATATTATCCATGAGATACTCACCCAAGACGCCATAAGAAGGGCGCAGGGTGCGTGAATAAGACATATCACGTGTGGGTGCGTATTCTTCGTTTTTCTCTGTTGCTTTTGATTCTGTTTCGCGAGCCACAGAAGCGGAGGTTCCACCTGTTGAATTGCCTTTAGCGCGAAGAGAGTACCCTGCTTGCGCTTTGCCTTTCAGGACTTCGCCTACAGCACGGCCCTCTTTGACTTGCTTGATTTTTAGAATCGCGACTTTTTTATTATTGGAGATAAGGAAGAACTCGTCACCTTCATGAACATCGGCGCCTTCCAGATCCACAAGGGCCTTCGTGCCTTTAACAGCCGTCACCGAAGCTGACCACGCGGGGAGGGAAAGGAGAAAGCTAAGACACAAAACTAACGATCGGATCATCTTAGTCCACTGTCATGAGGTTGTTTTCAAGTTCACGAATGAATTGCTCTTTAAGAAGATCCCAAGTTGCAAAAGTGGAAAACTCATAAACGCAAGTGTGAGTGGCCGTATCCGTCTTTTGAATGGCTTTCACTTCAATCACCCCTGAACGAGTGGTGCGCCAAATCTCAAGATCATTCTCCGCAACAACCAACTCATAATTCGTCGAGGGAAACTCTTCATTAAACCAAGTCTCCAAACGACCTTCTTTTTTACAACTCTTCAGCTGAAAAGAAGGAGCCGCAGCCACTGCTGCCGACTTCATAGAAGTCGCCGAAATCTTCCCCGGAGCCGCACTCTCAAAATCCTTACGCCCATCCGATTTATAAACCGAACAACCACTCAAAAAGATTAAAGAAAGCGAAGCCACAAAAAGAGATTTCATACCCATTCAGTATAGACCCCGCTAAGATCCAAAACCAAATAACCCAGTTAAATCCAAACCAAAGTCGCACTAAGTATGTCCGTACCCAAAACAGATCCCTAAGTCTCCCGAGCAAGACTCAACAACGAAAATGTATTTTAGCGAACGAATGAACTCATCCGAATTGTACGAAGGAAGTATTGTGATGGGATTTTCTCTTAAATGGGAAAGTCCGAGGAGTCAGACCTCCGAGCCCGCAGGATGCGGTACCAAAGCTCGGCGAGGCAGGATGCCGAGTCTGACGGAGCGGGCTTTCCCATTTAAGAGAAAGTCCCGACCGAAAACTCCGTTCGAAGACCAAACGGAGCGAAGTAAAAACGAGAAACTAGAAAGGAATCTCGTCGTTAGAGTTGAAGCTAGGTTCTGGTCCGAAATCTTGGAAATTGAAATCATCGCCACCACCCATAGAGTTAGATGAACGGTTTGAAGATTCAGCGCCCGCAGCACCCAAGAATTGAACAGTACTTGCTACGATTTCAGTCGTGTAGCGTTTTTGACCTTGTTGGTCTTCCCATTGACGAGTTTGCAATTTACCTTCTACGTAAACTTGGCGACCTTTTGACAAGTGCTTACCGCAGATCTCAGCCAATTTACCCCATACAGTGACTCTGTGCCATTCTGTACGTTCTTGTCTTTGACCATCTTTAACCCAAGATTCGCTTGTAGCGATGTTCAAACGAGCAACAGTGCTGCCGCTGCCGATAGCTTTAACTTCAGGATCAGCGCCCAAACGGCCCACAAGAATAACTTTATTTACACCAGACATTTTCCCTCCAATTTGACGGATATCGTTTTTTGTCAGAACGGGAGGTAAGTCAATGATGGACTTCTCCCTGCATTTATTTGGATTTGGGGCTGAGCAACATTTAAGCACAGCCCTTGTCATGTTAATTTAAAGGGGGGAGGAAAGAGGGGGCGAAGTGCGAACTAGCGCACCGCGCCAATGCTTGGAGGCATCATTGGATTTGATGCTGAAACTTTAAACTTATACTGAGCACCATCTACAGTCGGAGTCTTGTAGCCATCAATGAAAGTCAGGAACAAGGCGGCGCGATCTTGGAAGCTCTTTTTCGCTTTCAAATCGATACTGAAGTTATAAGCACCAATTTGCTGACCGAAAGAACCACCGCGATTCAAGATCGTGATGTTGATATCACCTTTAATCGTTCCTTGAAGCTCATCGCCTGCTTTACCAATAGTTCCTGTTTCAATCACAAAGCGACCTGCGGCCAGGCGGCCTTTCAACTCTACAGTGCTCAATTTCAAATCGGGCAAGGTCAAAGGCCCCATCGGTGTATTGACGTTAGAGGGTGGTAATTCAAATTGATTGATCACCAAGTTCACTTCAACATCCGGTTGTTCTTGGAACGTCAAATCTGCCAACGCTGTGGTTTCAAGATTCAACTGACCTTTCAAAAGGACTGGCAAGTTGGCAAGCTCACGAAGATCATGCAAAGAGATTTTCTTTGCGCTCACCTCGATGCGCTGTCTTTCGATGCCATTGTCAGAGCGAGTGCCTTTACCAACGGAAAGATCGACGTCACCTTTTAAAAATCCTTTAGCAGAAACATCTCCGTAAGGCTTCTGCTGAACAAGGCCGGTGATACTTGGAGTGATCACAAGTTCTTGTGCCGAAAGGGCCGGGGTGCGGATGGATTCAATGTAGACTTGATTCATCTTTACGCCCGGTTGCGGGAAAAGACTCATCTTCAATTTTTCAAATTGCACGTACACTGTATTGTTGGTCACTTTGGCAACTTGAGAGGAGATAAAATCACTCAAGTCATCAAACGGGAACAGAACAAAGATGAAGATGAAGGCCGAAAGGACCATCACAAAGATTTTCCCTTTGTTCTGGCGGATCAATCTGAACAGCTTAATCACGTGCTCCATTATTCCTCAGTCTCCACAGGGCGTTTTTTACGGGAATTTTTCGGTGCTGGTGGCTCAGGAGCAATCTCAGGAGCTGCAGGAACTGCCAGGGCAACGAGCTTGAAAACCACGTCAAAGTAACGACTGTCTTCGCGGTTTGCTGTCATCGTCATATCGTTCATTTTCAAACTTGGATTGATGCTTTGGAACTTATATCCCAAATCCACGATTTGGCGCAGATTGAGTTTTGCCAAACGAATTTGCAAAGCGCCTTCTGATAAATTTTGGGGAATCAAATTCGAGCTTGAAGAAGCGACTTCCGTGCCTTTGATTTGCTCTGGCAAAAGATTGGCGCCTTTGATCAAGTTATCGATATTGGAACGAATCATATCCATCGAAGGAGCTGGCTGGATATTTGGAACTTCAGAAGATTCACGGCTGACTTTAAGAAGTTCGCGAATCGTCATACGTTTGCCTTCGAATTCTTCGACGGAGACATTCGAGCCGCTGTAGTACGAGTAGGGCACAGATAAAATGATCAAAGCGACAACAGCAACACCACCATAAAGTGTGAGCTTTTGCATACTCGGAGTCATATTTTCGTAGCGGTCACGAAGCTGATTGAAAGCAGCACTTTCTTGGATACGATCCCAAGTGGCTCTAGCGTCGGTGGCTATCTTGTCCTTCAAATCATCTAAATTCATCTTGTCACCTTTTGAATGCCGCGATCTACGTTGAAGCTAAAGGAAAATGCAGTACGACCTTGCAAAGCGCTCAAAGTGGAGGTTTGGGGTTTCACTTGTCCGTCCGCAGACACATTGAGCAAAGACTGTTGCAACAAGCTCACTTCACGAGGGGAGTTGACGTAACCTTCAAGCACCACATGGGCGTCTTGAACGTTCAAAGTGCGAACATCCAAAGTGATAGCATTTTTCGCTGGAGCTGCGTCAGTGACTCTTTTCATGATATCCAAGGCTGAATTCATGTTTGCAACGCTGGCCAATGTTTTAAGATCAGAAGCGCGTTTTTTGTTTTCGCGGATGTATTTTTTAATTCCGCTCTCTGTTGCGTTTTTACCTTTAAGGTTCGCAACATTTTTTGCCTGAGTCTTAAGAACTTCTTGAGAGCGTTCCGCCAAGCTCAGAGCGAAGCCTTCGCGCAGGTAAGAGTAGACGAACAAGACAACAAGTGCCGCCGTAGCGACTTTAACTGTGTGGCCCCATTTTTCCCAAAGCGCTTTCATTTGGTGATTTTGACGGGCAAATTCACCGCGCATAAAGTTGATCGGAGGATTGCGAGGTTTTTTGAAACCTTCAATCGCCAGACCCACTGCTACACCCAATTTTGCAGAGTTTTGCTGAGAGCGTTCGAAAAGAACATTTGGAATTTGTTCTAAAGTAGAAACGCGATTCACTGAAACTTCCAAGATCTGAGTCAAGAAAGGACCCAGGTTTTGGATTTGTGAAGTGCCGCCAGTCATGCCGATGTTATCGATTTGAGTGTTGAACTCGCTCTTGAATTCCAAAATCGAAAGCTGCAGATCACGGGCCATTTCGCGAACTGCTTTTGCGATCGTTTCTGAGAACGTAACTTGGTCAAAGGTAGCGCCTTGCTTGTTGGTCAAGATAAACGCTTTAGTTTGCAATTCGCGCAACGCTTCGATGTAAGGAATTTCGTATTTTTTCGCGATGGCGTCGGCGATGTTTTTGCCGCCCCAAAGAAGAGAGCGCACCCCAACCAAAGAGTTGCCTTCGAAGGCGCATACTAAAGTGCGGGTGTGACCAATATTCAAAACCAAGTGCACGTGGCGAACCGGTTTTTCAGTCTCGTTGACGTCGTAACTTGGAGGCGGCGTGGTCAAAGCGGGAGGAGCTTCATTCCAACGTTCGAAAACATTACCGAAAGCAGTTCCTTCCGCAGAAATCAAGAAGGGCTCTACGCCGATATCTTGTGCGCGGTTGATCAGCGCTTGCACGTGAACTTTAGGAGCTGCACAGGCAAGAACTTCGGCTCCACCACCAAGCGTACGAATGATTTTTGCGTCGAAAATCGCATTGTCAGAGGAGAAAGGAATGTCTTCTTCCAACTCGAAAGCCAAGCTTTTGTGAATTTTAATACGATCGTTGAAAGGGAAGAACTTGTTTCGGATCGCAACGCGATCTTGGCGAAGACCTAAAATAAAACGAGTTTGCGCATGATCGTAACGAGCCATAAGGTCACGCAGATACTCGATGATCTCAAGTTCATGGTCGCTACCAGGGTTGGCATTCAAGACATGCTCAAAGAATTGAGTGACTTGAAAACCTTTTGTCGTCGATTGCATTTCAACAACTTTAATACTGCTTGAACCGATGTCGATACCAAGTGATTTCAAAGACCGTTCCTCCATGAACGAGATGATGGTCTAAGTATAGGATGCCTGGGAGCGTATGTAAAATTATTCCTGGAAAGAAACCCTCGACTTAGGGCTATCTTTCATTCCAGTAAACGATGCGAGGAGGGCCCTTAGAAATAGGGGTTTGTTGCTGCTGTTTTTCTTTGTCTTTAGAGCCCGCGTCCCCAGTCTTCTTCGTTGGATCGTTAGGGTCTACAGCTTCGTCGCCTTTGCCTTCAGTTTCTTTCTTCTCTTGGCCGACATAGTCTTTGACTTTAGACACGGTCTTATTCAAATCCATCACAATAGCTGTGATTTCGCGAGTCGCGCCCGCAAATTCACCTGTTGCACGGATTTTAAAGTTGAAAACAGAGTCAAAAGTTAAAGGAATGTCGTCAGTTTTCCCTTCAAGGCGGGCCCCTTTCAGAGTGACGAAGTCCCAAAACTCTTTTTTGTCTTTAAACGGTCCGCCTTCATTTTGATCATCGCGGCGTTTGACGATTTCTTTGATAACCTCGTCGGTCATGCCCGGATCCAAAGACTTCAGAACATCTTTTGAAGCGATATTCGGGTTGATCCCTTTCATCCCATAGATGGTCACACGAGAGGCCAGAATGTCGTAGAACTCGTCAGTCATGCCAGGAACAAAGTGCAACTCAGCAAGGCTGCGGAAACTGCGGTTGGGGGGATAGTATTCACCTTGAGCTTCTTGATTCAAAGTGGAGTAGGCGGCCCGTTTGTCGCCTCCATTTGCGGAAGTCGCCTTGTCGCTCATCCAATCAGCAATGGAGTTGATAAGCTCGTCGAAGCGTGTGTTGGCGTGTTGGCGGCCGAACTTCTCATCTTCTTTCATTTTCTGAGTGAAGATGTTCATTAGCTGAGTTTTCGTGACTTCGCGAAGGGCCTTTGAAGGGGAGTTCAAATCGTTGATATCGATTTTAGAACCTTCATCTTCGATGGTTACGATATAACTGGCGTCCATAGAGGATTCTTTGACAAGTTTTTTGAAAGAGTCTTTGTCGACAGCATTGAGCTCATCAGGAATCGGCAAGGGCCAAGCAAATGGGAACTGCCAAATTTGATTGAGCAGGGGGCTGCTGGAACCCAATTGCGCGCCCAGTTTGCT
>JAGIAF010000069.1 GCA_017745015.1 Bdellovibrio sp.
GTCAACGTCGTTTTGCAAATTTCCGAAGCAACTCCCAAGCCCACGATTGCAGGAACGTTCAGTGTTCCAGAACGAAGACCTTTTTCTTGGCCGCCGCCGTAAATCAAAGGATTCAAGACAACTTTTGGATTTTGTGAACGGATGTAAAGTGCGCCTACTCCCTTAGGTCCATAGATTTTATGACCAGAGAACGACATCAAATCAATACCCATTTCATTCACATTCACAGGAATTTTACCAATGGCTTGAGTGGCATCTGTGTGCAAATAGATTTGATTTTCTTTGCAAACTTTTGCAATTTCTGGGATCGGATTGATCGTACCGATTTCGTTATTCACCCAGATGAAGCTCATCAATTTCGTGTGAGGTTTGATCGCTTTAAGAACAGTTGCCACTTCCACTTGGCCGTGGTTGTTCACCGGCAAGAAGTCCACTTCGACATTGAGCTTTTTAAGAGCGTCCATTCCTTTCATGATTGAGCTGTGTTCGACATTGCTCGTGATGAAATGGATCGGGCCTGTTGGATTCTCTTCGCGAAGTTTGGAAAGCAGACCGAACATCACCCAGTTGTTGGACTCTGTCGCACCACTTGTGAAAGTGATCTCGCTGGCTTTCGCACCAATTAAAGAAGCCACTTGCATGCGGGCCTTTTGAGTCGCGTTTTCAGCGGCCCAACCCCAATGATGAGCAGCGCTGGCAGGATTGCCAAAGTACTCTTTAAAGTAGGGCTCCATAGCGGAATATACTTGTGGGTCTACCGGAGTCGTTGCGTTGTAATCAAAGTAGATACCTTGATCTTTTTGAGCTGTTTGGCTTTTTGAGGCTGCCGTCAAATTGCTTGGTGTAACTTCCATGGCATGAAGCTAATAACGGCTCTGGACGGGGTCAAGAGGAAACGAGTCTAACTCGGGAATTTCTCGCGCTCCTTGGCTTCGAACTCCTGGATTGTGTCGTTTAAAAAGTTCTGAGCTCTGTATTTGTCTAATTCCGAGAGCTCTAAACGCAAGACATGGAGGTGGGAAACACCCTGATTAATCAGTCTTTGTTTTTGCTCACTAAAAAAGATGCCGCCGCAAGGGGTGTAAAGCACATAGCGATTATTGCGAGGAAGGTAAATGTAAACGTTGAAATCCACTGGGACATTGGCTTCAAGTTCACCGATGCTGAACGCCGCCATTTCTTCGTCACCTGAGAGTTCCACTTGGGCTTTGATATCTTTGCGTGGGAAGAACGCCATGGCCACTTCGTTGCCATCATGCACCGATTTTCTTAAGAACTCTGCGCATTCCGCAGTCCACGCGACAAAGGGAACGGGCTTAATACGGATAGGCATGGATTCATTGTCTTCGATGCGTTCTCCATTAACTCTCAAGAATCGGAATAAGCGACCACGGATTTTTTCGATGAACTTCCGATCTATGGTGTGCCCTGGAGCCATGGCAGCAATTAAGTAACCGGAAAATCTTGCGGACTCCACCAGAATGCACGACACATTTGTGGCGGTGTTGATTCTGGTCTGATGTGTTTTTTCTAAATTTATGCAGGCATTTTCCATCGCTTCACGAGTGCCTTTTAAGATCAGCGAATCGGGAGCTTTAGCCACTTCATCAGAAATCTCTGTGCCCGAGTTATCATTTTCAAAAAAAGGTTTGCCTGTTGAAAGGGCCGACATGGAGTCAGGCGCTGCGCCGGTTCCCAGTCCGTTCATTAGATGATTGGGGCCTCCCGTTGGATCCATCGAAGAAGGAACAAAATTGCCTTCGGTATTTTGAGTCGCTGACATTCCCACGGGAGTCATGCCGCCAGACAACGTTCCTGTTTCAAGTCCCCCCATTAAACTTGCAAGCAAGCTTTGAGAGGTGGAACTTGCGTCTCCGGCAGAGCTCTCACCGCGGATGGCAATCACGCCCGACGCAGAAGCGGAGCCGGCTTCATTCCAAACACCACGATTGGCAAGGCCTCCCGGATTAGCGAGTTGATCTTTATAGTACTTGTTCACCATACGTTCAACGGCAGGGCCGGTGAGGGGGTGAAAAATGGCGTAGCCGGCAGCGCAGTCACTGAGTATTTTAATAGATGCCGACGTGGAATTTTCAGCGAAGGCAATTACACAGATGGGCATGGCCTGACTTAAAACTTTGGGAAGATTACGTACTTTTTTATTGGGATGATCGATGCTGATCATCACGAACTGCGGTTGGCTTTGGACAAGATAGACTAAGGCTTCTTTTAGATTCGCGGTGCTTTTGATTATCCAATCACGATTCTTTAAAAAGCTTTCCACTGGTCCCAGACTTTGGGGGTGGGATTTGATAATCAGAAGCTTCTTTTTTTCGTTTTGTTCCATGCAACGTTCCTGTCAAAAAAAAGTGAGTCTTATTTCTTAACGGCGTCTCTTTGATAACAAATAGTAGGAGGGCGGATGATTTAATTGCGATTGCATACACTTAATCCCAATACCGACGTAAGTCGTTTCATTCATCGAACTTATGCAGGAACCTGTCGAACATAAGATAAGTGAGCAAGTTCCTTGGCGCGGCGGTTTTCACTCTCTACAATAGCTCTATGGCAAAACATCCTCTGCATAGCACGTCGTATTTTGTTCCCACAGGGAAGAACCCGGAAACTCTTTTCTCTTGGAAGAAGGTTCATTGCGAAATAAAGAATCGCAAAGGAGAAGTCTTCTTCGAGATGAAAGGCGTAGAAGCGCCAGAGGATTGGTCGCAGCTGGCCGTGGAAATTGCCGCGAGCAAGTATTTTAGAAAATCCGGAGTGCCACAAACAAAACATGAAAAGTCAGTACGCCAACTCGTACAGCGTGTGGTGAAAGCGGTGACGGGATCTGCCATGAAGCAAGGTGGATATTTTGCTTCTAAAAAAGATGCTGATATTTTTGCTAAAGAGCTTCAGTATATTTTGCTCTCTCAACGTGGTGCTTTTAATAGTCCCGTTTGGTTCAATGCAGGGTTGTGGGAGTCTTACAAAATCACCTCTCCAAGCGAACACTATGCTTGGGATGAGAAAAAGAAATCTATTCAACCCACAAAGAATGCCTATGAGCGACCACAGTGTTCAGCTTGCTTCATTCAAAGTGTTGAAGATTCTATCGACGGGATCTTCCAGTTGGCTCGCCAAGAAGCGCGCCTGTTTAAGTACGGTTCTGGCACTGGCAGCAATTTTTCTAGTTTGCGCAGTAAGTATGAAGCATTAAATTCTGGGGGGCACAGCTCCGGATTGATTTCATTTCTTGAGGTTTTAGATCGCGGAGCTGGCGCTATTAAATCCGGCGGCACAACTCGTCGTGCGGCTAAGATGGTGGTTGTTGATATCGATCATCCGGAGGTTTTAGATTTTATCGATTGGAAAATGAAGGAAGAAGAAAAGGCCAAGTTTCTGATTCAAGCGGGCATCAGCGGTGAGTTTGAAGGGGAGGCTTACCGAACTGTTTCTGGTCAAAACGCTAACAACTCCGTGAGAGTGACTGACGCGTTCATGAAAGCTGTTGAGAATGAAAAGCCATGGAAGCTTCTGGCGCGTACGGGAAAAAAAGTTATTCGCGAACTTCCGGCCCCTGAAGTTTGGGATCGTATTACTCACGCGGCCTGGGTGTGTGCGGATCCTGGAATTCAGTTTCACGACACGATCAATAAGTGGCATACATGTCCTAAGGCGGACGATATCCACGCGAGCAATCCGTGCTCGGAGTATATGTTCTTGGATGATTCTGCCTGCAACTTGGCGTCAATTAATTTGGTAAAGTTCTTAAATGACGATGGCAGTTTTGATTTTGAATCATTCATTCACACGGCACGCACATTGTTTGTCGCGCAAGAGATCTTGGTGGATTATTCAAGCTATCCGACGCGCCAGATTGCTCAGAACTCTCATGACTATCGCCCCCTAGGATTGGGCTTTGCCAACCTGGGAAGTTTGTTGATGAGAAAAGGCATTCCTTACGACAGCGCGGAAGGTCGCGCTTGGGCCGGAGCCATTACGTCACTAATGACGGGTGTGGCTTATCTGACGAGTGCCGAGATGGCGCGTTCGAAGGGAGTCTTCGCGGGCTACCGTGCCAATCGTGCCTCAATGTTGAAGGTCATGAAGATGCATGAAAAGGCTCTTGGCAAAGTCGCGTGGAAGCATTTGCCTCATGGCCTGGATAAAGCGGCCAAGAATTTGTGGAAGGCTGTGATGTACAACGGTATCAAACACGGCTATCGCAATGCTCAGGCGACTGTGGTGGCTCCGACGGGAACTATCGGTCTTTTGATGGATTGTGATACCACGGGAATTGAGCCCGATTTTTCGTTGATCAAATTTAAGAAGATGGTTGGTGGCGGAGAAGTACAAATCGTCAACCAGTCCGTTTCCGCGGCTCTTCATACTATGGGGTACCAAGATGGCGAGATCGATTCGATCTTGCAGTACATTGAAGAACACAATGGTTTGGAAGGCTGTCCTGAGTTGAAGCCTGAGCATTTGCCAGTTTTTGACTGTGCCAATGCAACCCCTGGAGGGCGCGTGCTGTCTCCAGAAAGTCATCTATTGATGATGGCGGCGGTTCAGCCGTTTATCAGTGGAGCAATTTCTAAAACAGTTAATATGCCAAACGCGGCAACCGAGGAAGATATTAGCGGCATTTACGTGAAGGCTTGGAAGCTGGGCTTAAAGGCTGTTGCCGTCTATCGGGATGGCAGCAAGATGGCGCAACCCCTGAATATGAAGAAAAAGGACGATTCTGTCCCCAAATTCACCATGAAATGCCCGGAATGTGGTAGCGACACGGTGCTTACGAGTGGGTGCTATCGTTGCCCCAATTGCGGAACCACTGTAGGTTGTTCTTAGTCGGCCGTTGAAAATACCCCAATCGACTGCGTTGTCGGAATCGCGCTTGCTCTTCGGCGTACTTTGAGTACACCTGCGTGGCAGCGCGAATCCTCCGCCTTGCGCTTGGGGCATTTTGAACGGCCTTTGTTCTTTGTTTTTTTTGGCTGCGCTTTGCGGCCGCCTTTTTGGGGATTTTTTTATGAGTAAAAAAGATATTTTTGGGGATGAGATTGAATCTAAGAAATCGTTTGAGGATTTCGAGTCTATGTTTGCTCAGTCTGAGCAAAGCTTGAAGACTCGTGTTTCTGTTGGGGATAAAATTAAGGGCGAGATTCTTTCGATTGGTAAAGAAGAGTCGTTTGTTTCTACAGGTACGCCTGTGGACGGTATGCTTTTTACTCGCGACCTTTTGGATGAGAATAAAGAAGTGAAGTATCACGTGGGTGATATGATCGACGTGGTTGTTGTAGCTATTAAGGGCGGCGAAGTTCGTTTGGCAATGAAAGGTTCTAAATCTGCGGCGACAGATGATTTGGAAGATGCTTACGATATGGAATTGCCTGTGCAAGGTACTGTGACGGAAGTCGTTAACGGCGGTTTGCGCGTTACAATCCAAGGTCAGAAAGCTTTCTGCCCGATTTCTCAAATTGATTCTCGTTTTGTCAGCGATGCTTCTGAATACGTGGGTCGTAAGTTTGACTTCTTGATCACGCAATTTGATAAACGCAACATCGTCGTTTCTCGTCGTAAGCTTTTGGATCTTGAAAAAGCTGAAAACGAAGGTGCCTTCATGCAAAAACGTCAAGTCGGTGACATCCTTGAGGGTCGTATCACTCGTCTTGAAAAATTCGGTGCATTCGTGGAGCTCGAATCTGGCGTTGAAGGTTTGGTTCACTTATCTGAACTGACATGGTCACGTGTTCACAGCCCACAAGAAGTTGTCTCTCCAGGCCAAATGGTGACTGTGAAACTTCTTAAAATTGAAGAAATTGATGGCAAATTGAAGATCTCTTTGTCGATGAAGCAAGCGGATGGCGACGGAAATCCTTGGAACTCAGTACCAGCGAAATTCCCAGTGGGCACAGTTGTTAATGGTAAAGTCGAAAAGAAAGAAACTTACGGCTTGTTCGTGAACATCGCTCCGGGCATCACAGGTCTTTTGCCAAAATCAAAATGGCGCGATCATGTGGACGGCGCCCAATTCGAAAATAAAAAACGCGGTGATGATATCACAGTGCAAGTCGACGAAATCAAATTCGAAGACAAAAAGATTTCGTTGGGTGTTCCAGGTTCCGGTGAAGATCACTCTTGGAGATCACACCAACCGGCTTCCGGCAGCGGTTTCGGTTCTTTGGGCGACGCTCTTAAAGGCCTAAACATCAAGCCCAAGAAGTAGTTCGAAAAGGTACGGACACACTTTTGGTAGCAAGAGTGCGTCAGAATTCCAAGCTAACTATTTGAAGCCTCTTCAGTTTTCTGAAGAGGCTTTTATTTTACCCGGGTGATATTGACTTTCTATTTTACCCTGGTAATATTATTCCATAAACCTTAAAGAGGACCTTATGGAATCAATGCCCCCAAGCGCAGCGCCTGCAGCAGGCGAGTCGCTGACATTCACGAAAAATCAAAAGATTATCATCGCACTTTTGGTCTTCCTTCAGTTCACCATCATTTTGGATTTTATGATCTTATCCCCTTTGGGTGCGATTTTAATGCCTGCTTTGAGTATCACCGCCGGGCAGTTCGGGACGGTGGTTTCTGCCTATGCGATCAGTGCTGCGCTTTCTGGATTTTTGACGGCGGGATTTGCCGACAAGTTCGATCGCAAGAAATTGCTGTTGTTCTTCTATGCTGGATTTATCTTAGGAACTTTGTTCTGTGGGCTTGCGCCGAACTATCATATGCTTTTGGCGGCACGAATTGTGACGGGGCTTTTTGGTGGTGTGATTGGTTCTATCGTTCTTGCTATCACAACAGATTTATTTCCGATGCAACAGCGTGGTCGCGTGATGGGGCTTTTACAAACATCCTTTGCTGCCAGTCAAATCTTGGGATTGCCAGCGGGACTTTATCTTTCTAATCATCTCGGATGGCACGCGCCATTCTTGATGATTGTGGCGGCTAGTTTAATTGCCGGAGTTTTCATCTGGATTCATATGCAGCCGATCACGGGGCACTTGGAGTTGCAGACGGATAAGAAGGCCTTCACTCATCTGATGCATACCGTGCAAACACCAAAATACGTTTTGGCCTTTGCTGCGACGGCGATTCTTTCCATCGGTGGCTTTATGTTGATGCCGTTCTCAAGCGCTTTCACGGTTCACAATTTAGGAATTGATTTGGATAAATTGCCAATGATTTATCTGGTGACGGGCTTTGCTTCGATCTTGATTGGCCCGTTGGTGGGAAGAATCAGCGACGCCATCGGAAGCTTTAATACATTTATTTTCGGAAGTGTTGTGAGCATTGTGATGGTTTTGATTTACACGCACTTGGGTGTCACTCCGATGCCAATGGTGATGTTGATCAACTCCGTGATGTTCGTGGGAATTTTCTCTCGCATGATTCCGTCTCAAACGTTGATGTCAGCCATTCCGGCGACGGCAAGTCGTGGATCCTTCATGTCGGTGAGTGCGTCATTGCAACAGCTGGCGGGTGGGTTGGGAGCCATATTCGCTGGGGCCATCGTCGTGCAAGAGACTTCGGGAGCGATTTCTCACTACGAAACCATCGGCTATGTCATGACCGCTTTATCCTTGTTGGCTCTGGTATTTATGTACTTTATCAATCGTATGGTGAAACAAACGACGGCGGCAGAAACCGCATAGGAGTCTTGTATGGAACCAAAAATGGATCGGACCTGCACAGCTTTCGCAGGCACGAAACAGATTGCGACGGGTGACGTAATTGAAGTCGCCCTCAAAGTTAAAAAATATTTGAAAGATGACGGCAAAGAAAATGTTCTTATTTTCGATGACGTGACGAGTGCGCAAGTGGAATTGGATCTGCGTGGCACCACCGAAGCGGTGACTCGCAGACTTGAAGCTTTACGCGAGCCTGGGGAAAAGAAAACCGGGCCCGGTCGCCCGAAGCTCGGTGTCGTCTCCAAAGAGGTGACTTTGTTGCCGCAGCACTGGGAGTGGTTGGCCTTACAGCCCGGCGGTGCTTCTGTAACTTTGCGCAAGTTGATCGAAGAAGCTAAAAAGAAAAACTTCACCAAAGATCAAATTCGCCAAGCTCAAGAAGCCGTCTACAAGTTCATGCACGCCATCGCCGGTGATCTTCCAAACTACGAGGAAGCCCTGCGCGCCATGTACGCCTACGACACCAAACAGTTCAAAAAGATGATTGCCGATTGGCCTAAAGACCTTCAAGAGCACATCTTGAAAGTAGGCCGCGAAGCCCTCGCCAACGTGAAATAGAAAGGGCCTTTGGACTCAAAGCCGTGGGATTTTAAGTCCCTTCCTTGGGCCAAGGGCTAGCGAAGCTAGCAAAAGGTCATTTCGGAAACGTTCCAGAGGTTAATTTGTCGGTTTAAAAGAGTTCTTTTATTATTTTGATAAGGACCAAAATAATAAGCAGAATCTGCTTAATAAGCTTTAAAATCGGCCGATAAGAACAATGTTGGTTGTTCATTCGGACCTCCTTCAGATATCCGGAAGTGAGTCCGTCCTAAAGGTGACCTTGCGAAAGCAAGAGTCACCTTTAGCATTTTTGGGACCTACTTTTCTAAAAGAGAACTCTCTTTATATCAGAAGAAAATAGTAACGTCTGGAATGGTGAACGGCGCTTCTTATAAGTCTATCACTGCGCTCGAAGGCTGACTCTTATCAGAGATGGCGAAGCCAAAAGATCATGGCCATTTCCGCAAAGTATTGTGCGCGACGTTCGCGCATGGGCATGGTCTTGTAAGGGGCTTCGATGATATCGGAGAACTTTTTGTTGCCGCGCTCAATGCTGACAAAACACGAGTGTTCGTCTTTTGGTTTTACTAGCAAGCGCACCGTGGACTCTTCGTTGATGGCATGACTTGAAAAGCTCCAGGATTTTTCTGTCATAAAATCGCGCATTACCGGCATCATGCGATTGATCAGGAATTGTCCTGTTGCCGAATCTTGCACACTCACTGAATCATAATTTTTCAAGGCGAGGGAAAGCATCAACGGCACATCTTGCTGGTCACGAGTGACCGTGAGGTCCTTAAGAGCTTCTGTCACACGTTCAATGTGAACGCGCATTTTTTCTTCTTGTGATTTGAAATAGGAAAGCTTCACTTCCACATAAGGAAGATGAACGCGATAGCCCTTGTCGACGTTGACGTTTGCTAAAGCTTGTTCAACTAATGTGGCTACGTCGGATTCACCCATGCCAATAGTGTCCCAGTGGCGAGTGATATAAGGATCAAGGCCTTCAACACTTTTTTCTAACCAGGTATTGATTTCGGATTTCCAGACAGCTTCGATTTCTCGCGGTGGTCCCGGCAAGACGAAAATCTTTTTGCCATTTGCTTCCAGATAAAATGCGTTAGCAGTGCCTTCGTTGTTTTTGATAACGCGCGCACCTTCTGGGTAATAACACTGTTGGCGCTGGATTTCTTTAACGACGTAACCGCGGGGTTCAAGACGTTCTTTGATATGCTGCCAAGATCCCTCGTGGAATTTCAGTTCTCGCTCGGACCATTCGCTGATCACCTCGCGAGTGAAGTCGTCAGTTGTGGGGCCCAAGCCACCTGTGACAAACATCAGATCGCCATAATTTCCGCAAAAGTCCAACGCTTCAGATATGAGCTTTCTCTCATCCGGGACCACCAAATGTAGTGCTGTGGTTAACCCTAGGTTTTTGAGCTTTTCAGAAATCCAAGCCGCATTTTTATTGACGATTTGCCCATCAACAAGCTCGGTCCCAATACCAAGAACAGTCGCTTTCATCGGAGTGCTCCTTCGCGCGAATCCTCTTCAAAATATGCCCATCAAGCGCTAGCGTCCAGGCCCATTGCAAAACACCCTGTATATTGCTCTAAACGCATGGCGTTATTGCGGTCTAACTCTTCCCAAGGCTTACATATTTCAATAGATTCGCAGGCTCAAGAACTAAGGAGTGAGCCCATGTCTTTCAACTGGAAAGAATTCGATCTTTACAATCCAACGCCTGAGCACTCGATGCTTCGTGAAACTGTTAAAGCTTTCACTGATGCAGAAGTTGAACCCCAAGCGCATGAATTCGATCGCAGCGAAAAATTCAACTTAGGCCTATTCAAAAAAGTGGGCGAGTTGGGTCTCTTGGGCATCACAGTTCCTGAACAATTCGGCGGAGCGGGCATGGACGCAACAGCGGCAGCGATCGTTCACGAAGAATTATCTGCCTCTGATCCTGGTTTTGCTTTGGCTTATCTTGCGCACTCTATGTTGTGCGTGAACAATATCGCAGTGAATGGCAGCGACGAACAACGTGCTCGCGTCTTGCCAAAGCTTTGCTCTGGCGAGTGGATCGGTTCCATGTCGATGTCTGAGCCTGCAATCGGAACAGACGTGTTGGGCATGCAAACTCGTGCTGTTAAAAAGGACGGCGGTTGGGTTTTGAACGGTCGCAAAATGTGGATCACAAACGGTACGATCGATGAAAATAACACGCCCTGCGATTTGACTCTTGTTTATGCTCGTACAGGTGAAAAACATGGTCGCGCTTTGATCTCTACATTCTTGGTTGAAAAAGAACACTCTGGTTTCCAAGTCGGTCAAAAGATCAAAGACAAATTGGGTATGCGCGGTTCAAACACAGCAGAGCTTGTATTCCAAGACTGCCACGTTCCGGATTCAGCGCTTGTCGGTCATGAAGGCGACTCTATGTTGCACATGATGCGCAATCTTGAAATCGAACGTCTGACTTTGGCAGCAATGAGCATCGGCATCGCTCGTCGCTCTATCGAAATCATGAACCGCTACGCAACTGAGCGTGAAGCGTTCGGTAAATCTTTGAACCACTTCGGTCAAATCCAACGCTACGTTGCTGACAGCTATGCTGAATACAAGGCAGCTCGCGCTTACGTTTACGAGACAGCTCGTCGTATGGACTTGAATAAAGAAGGCAACCGTTTGGATTCCGACGGCGTGAAACTTGTTGCTACAACAATGGCTAAGAACGTTGCGGACCGCGCGATCCAGGTATTGGGTGGCTACGGTTATGTGGGTGAGTACGTGGTGGAAAGACTTTGGAGAGATGCAAAGCTGCTTGAAATCGGCGGCGGTACTCTTGAAGCGCACCAAAAAAATATCACTCGCGATTTGGCAAAAAATCCTGAGTCTTTGTACAAGTAGTTGTCTTACACTCCGGCTTCGCCGGAGTAGGGGTCCTTGATGTTTCCGTACGGTTCCGACATTGAAATCAATGCAAATTTGAAAATGAATTACCAAGTGGTCCTGGAAAAACTAGGACCCTTGTTAACGGAGGACCGTCGTCAAAAAATCGACCGTGTTGTAGCGCAAAGAAATTTCGATACAGCGGTTGTTCTTGAAAGTATCTATGATCGTGGAAATATCTCTGCGGTGATGAGAAGTGCTGAAGGCCTCGGTTTTGGCAATTTTCACGTGATTGAAACCCAAGAGAAGTTCAAAGAATCTGCTCGTGTCACACAAGGTGCTGACAAATGGGTGGAAGTCCAAAAATGGAAGCAAACGGCAGATTGCGTGAAGTCTTTAAAGCAACAAGGCTACAAAATCTATGTCACGCACTTGGATGCTCGTTCCAAGCCTCTTCATGAAGTCGACTTCTCTGGAAAAACGGCGTTGGTTTTGGGGAACGAAAAAAATGGCGTGAGTCCTGAAATGGTCGCCGCCGCCGAGGAGTGCATTATCATTCCTATGACAGGCTTCGTCCAAAGTTTTAACATCTCTGTGGCTGGTGCTTTGAGTCTGTACCACATCTCTCAAGACCGCATGAAGCGCGGGGGATCTAATGCTTCATTGACGGCTCAAGAGCAAGACATCTTGAGAGCTTACTATTACCTTCGTACCCAAGATTCAGGGTATCAATATCTTGAAGAACTTTTTGCAAGAGGACAGGTTAAGGCATAAGATTTCCTACATAGAGGAGATTTTATGCAAAAATGGATTCTTTTGCTGCCTTTGCTTCTCGGTGCCTGTGCTGAGAAGAACGTTCATACGGAACCTCCGGTGCCGACGACCCATGCTACGACGGCTCTCGAAAATAAAAGTTCTTTGCACATGACTCGTCCAGAACCAACAAAACCTGTGGAGTTGGTTTTTGATTCTAAGTATGAGGGCGCTAAACCCGTTAATTATCGCAAGAATGATAAGCTTCGCATGTCGGGGAGTGCTAGTTTCTCGCCAGCGGCTCTGAAGCAAATTGCCAAACCTGCTAAAAAGACCAAGCAGACATTATATATCTTCGATCTTCGCCAAGAGTCTCACGGTTTGATCAACGATAAGCCGGTGACATGGCAAGCAGATCGCGATTGGGCTAATGCCGATCTTAATCACGATGAAGCTATTCAACGTGAACGTCGTCTGTTAGGTGATATGCGAGTCGGCGAAAAGATCAACGACACTGTGATCAAAAGTATCGAAACCGAAGAAAGCCTTGTGCGCAGTGCTGGCTATCAATACATTCGTTTGACAGTGACGGACCACGTTCGTCCCGTTGACAGCGAAGTGGACCGTTTCGTCGAAGCCATTCGTGATTTACCAGAGAAAAACTGGGTGCATTTCCACTGCCGTGCTGGCAAAGGTCGTACTACGACTTTCATGGTGTTGTACGATATGTTGAACAACGCGAAAACAGATTCTTTCGACGACATCATCAAACGCAACACGGCGTTGAGTGACGACTATGACGTTGAAAAAATTCCGGCTCAAGAGGACTGGAAATATGTCTATCAAAAAGAGCGCGCGGCATTTGTTCAAGAGTTCTATAATTACGCTAAAGCAAACCCGATGGGTAAAGATGTGCTT
>JAGIAF010000006.1:0-10420 GCA_017745015.1 Bdellovibrio sp.
GTTCTATCTTTTGAATTAGGTTTGTTGTGGCCGGGTTTTATGAAATACGCCGGGCCTATCATCGGTATGCCTTTTTCGTGGGAAGGAACGGCGTTCTTCTTAGAGGCCATCGCCATTGGTTTATTCCTCTATGGTTGGAATAAGATGCATCCTTGGGTGCATTGGGGCGCGGGACTTCTGGTCGGAGTTTCGGGATTTGCCTCCGGTGTCTTTGTCGTTGCCGCGAACAGCTGGATGAATTCACCTGCGGGCTTTGAGTGGGTGAATGGCGAAGCTATCAACATTAATCCTGTGGAGGCGATGTTCAATAAAGCTTGGCTTCATCAGACGTTGCACATGCAAGTCGCAGCAATTCAAGCCGTGGGTTTTGCAGTGGCGGGGATGCACGCGATTCTCCTTTTAAAAGGACGAAGCTCTGCTCTGCATTTACGAGCGATGAAGATTGCTATGATTTTTGCGGCGGTGGCCTCCTTTATTCAGCCCATGATCGGACACTTTGCTGCGCAACGAGTGGCGGTTTTACAACCCGCAAAACTTGCGGCTATGGAAGCGCATTTTGAAACAACGACTCACGCCAGTTTGTTGATTGGCGGAATTCCTGATGTGGAAAATGAAACGGTTCGTGGAGCTATTCATATTCCAGGAGCATTGAGTTTTTTGGCCTTCAATGATTTCAAAGCAACGGTGAAGGGGCTTAAAGAATTTCCCAAAGACGAGTGGCCACCAGTTGTAGTGACTCATATAGCGTTTCAAATCATGGTGGGCTTGGGCAGTTTGATGATGTTGGTGGGGATTCTTTATTTCTTTTACTTGCGTCGCAATCAGTGGCCGTCCTGGTTCTTAAAATTATCGATCGTGATGGCACCTTTGGGATTTGTCGCCATCGAAGCCGGCTGGGTCGTTACGGAAGTGGGCCGGCAGCCGTGGATCATCTATGGGTTTTTAAAAACTAAAGATGCGGTGACGCCGATGCCAGGAATGCAATTTCATTTCTATCTGTTCTTGGTGCTGTACTTGTTCTTAGGGTTTGTCACCTTCTGGTTGTTCCGTCGTCAGTTGCAGGTTGCTGAGAATGCGATGAAAGAGGGAGACCGTTTATGATTTCAATTTTACTATTCTTTATTGCGGCATCGATTCTTTTATATGTCGTATTAGGTGGCGCGGATTACGGAGCGGGAATTTTAGAACTTCTTCCTGCAGGGAACAATCGCGAAAAAGAACGGGAAGTTATCAATCACGCCATGGGGCCGGTGTGGGAAGCCAATCATATGTGGCTGATTTTGGTGGTGGTGATTCTGTTCATGGGGTTTCCCAAAGTCTTTTTGACGGTGATGGTGCACTTGCATATTCCCGTGGTGGCGTTACTGGTAGGCATTGTGGCGCGAGGAACTGCGTTTACATTTCGTCACTACGATGCGATCCATGCGCCGAAATCTCAGAATGTCTATTCTCGCATCTTCAGTCTTTCTAGTTTGTGGTCGGCCTTTTGGATTGGAGTTATCGTTGGCAGTTTGATGTGGGGAAAGATTGATCCTAGCGCCACGAATTTTATGGCGGCCTATGTGGATCCCTGGTTGGGTTCCGTTCCCTTTGCCATGGGGATCATGACAATTTGTGTTTTTGGATTTTTGGCGGCGGTTTATTTAGTCGGTGAAACAAATGACAGTGAGTTGAAGGCCCTTTTTTGGCGTCGCGGATTTGGTTTTAATGTCGGCGTCGTTTTAAGTGGTGGCTTGGTCTTTTTAGTTTCTTACATTGAACAAGCGGAGTTTATTTTCCGTTTTGTCGTGAATCCGGTGGCATTGGCCATGGTGTGTCTCGCGACGATCTTGTTCTTTGCACTGTGGTACTTCGTGCGCAGAAATCGCTCGCTATGGGTGCGCTTCATTGGAGCCGGGCAGATTGCATTGATTTTGCTGGGCTGGTATGTGGTCACGGCCCCAGATGCTTTGCAAACTGTGAACGGTCCGCTGTCATTTTATGATGCAGCGGCCCCTGAAGCGACGTTACGTCAACTCACTTGGGCCCTCTGCGTGGGAAGTGTTTTTATTTTCCCGAGCTTAGGTTTTTTGCTGCGGGTCTTTAAGCGATAGCCTGTATCGCAACTCCACAAAGAACGATGGCAAATAAGAGTACGAGCTTCATTTGTGCCTCCTTCTTACGCCTCCAGACTATGCCTGTTTCTTGTGAACTCAACGAATCTTCTGATGATTGATGACAAGAAACGGGTTCTTGGTAAGAATACTTTCATGTCAATCAGATCACTTCCAGCCACTTATATGAGAGGCGGCACAAGCCGCGCCTTGATCTTTCAAGAGTCCGATCTTCCTTCTCAAAGGAAAGAGTGGGATGAAATTTTCTTGCTCGCTTTAGGCAGTCCCGATCCTTATGGTCGCCAACTGAACGGCATGGGTGGTGGCGTTTCTTCACTTTCGAAAGTGGCGGTGCTTAGACCTTCACAACGTGATGATGCGGATGTGGATTATACTTTTGCACAAGTTTCTGTACATCAAGCTACGGTCGACTATAAAGGCAACTGTGGAAATATTAGCTCAGCGGTGGGACCTTACGCGGTGATGAAGGGCTGGGTGAAAACTTCTGGTCACGAAGCTCACGTGCGCATTTTCAATACGAACACGCAAAAGATTATTCATGCTTATTTTCCAGTGAAGAATGGCGAACCGGTTTTTGACGGCGAGCTGAGCATTCCTGGAGTTGCAGGAGCCGCAGCGCCGATTCGTCTTGAGTTTCAAGAACCTGGTGGCGCGACCACGGGCAAGTTATTGCCGACTGGAAGCGTGCATGACTTATTGAAAGTTGCGGGACACGGGGAGATTCCTGTTTCGATGATTGATGCCGCGAATGCTTGTGTCTTTGTTCATGCCAAGGAGGTGGGGCTTCAAGGTGATGAGCAACCAGAAGAGTTAGATGCGGATAAATCAGCGATGGGTTTGTTGGATTTAATTCGTCGTCAAGCTTCAGTCACAATGGGAATCGCAAAAGATCTTGAGGACGCAAAGAATTTTATGGCCATTCCTTATATTGGAATCGTGAGCAGTGCTTTGAATGAGGATATGGACTTCTCGTTGCGCGTGATTGCAAGCGGTCAACCTCACAAAGCTTTGCCGTTGACGGTGTCGTTGTGTGCGGCTGTGGCTTCGAAATTGTCGGGCAGTGTGATCTCAGATGTGTTGAAAGATAAAAACTTGCACCAGGTGCGTATTGGAATGCCATCGGGAGTTTTAACCTTAGATGCAAAGGTTGAAAAAGCGGGTGAGCATTGGCATGTGCTCAGCGGCAGTTTCTATCGCACAGCTCGTCCTCTTTTTGAAGGACGAGTTTTTGCGTAATATTTAAAGTCCAAGGTATTCTCCGTAACCTCTTTCGGCCCAATAGTCAGCAGGTGGGGAGTAACCAAAATCAATACTTCCTAATTGCTTGATGTTCTTTACTCCGTATTTGACGGAAGTTATCAGACGCAGTGGATAGCCATGGGCCATGGTGAGTTCTTCTCCATTCATTTCATAACAAAGCAAAGTTTGCGGATGAAGCAAGCTCTTCATATCCATAGAAACGTAATAGCCACCATTAACAGTCGATAAGAGAGCAAAGGCATAGGCGGTGAAGTCATCCTGCTGACTTTGACTGCGCAAGAAATCTGAAAAACGCACGCCACTGACCGTGACGTTCTGGCTCCAACCTTCGATGCATTTAAACTCGAAACTTTCTGTGACTTTGGGCAGAGCTTTGATTTGCTCCAACTTAAAGTTTAAAGCTTCTTCAAGGCCCGGTGAGTTCACTTGCAAGGTCCAATTATGACCAACGGATTTATCCATGCCGATCAAACCGTTGACGCGCATTTTTCCAGTTTGCATGGGAGTTTCGGGAGCGCGGCTGTTTTCGCGAAAATTTGCGCGCCAGAAGGCATCGGTTGTTTGGGAGACTTTGCGTAACGGCCACGGAAGATCTAAATCAGTTTCGCTGGTGGCAAGACCTCTGAGTCCGGCAAACCCGGTGGCGTAAAGGACGGCCCAAGTCAGGAGCTTGCGACGATTCATTTTCTTAAAGTCTTTTTCGTCGATTTCTTTAATCATCTTTTTTTTCCCAGCCAGTGATCATCGCACGGAAGGTGTTCCATCCAGCGCGAGCTACTTGAATGACATGAACGACGAAAAAGAAAATGAAGCCCCAAGCGATGAGGAAATGAATGACTCGGGCGGGAGTGTATCCGCCAAACATCGCAGTCAGACCACTGAGCTGTACCGGTTTAAAAATCGAAAAACCCGTAAGCACCGCGCAGAGGGCCATGCCGATCACACCCCAATAGGCGAGACGTTGGAGGCCGTGATAATGGGGAAAGCGCCATTGGCCCGATAAGAGCAAATAACCTACGTAGAGGCAGCCATTAAAGACAAACAGAATTCCAAAGGCAAAATGCCAAGCCATGCCTTTAGCGAGCTGATAGTTCCAACCAATGGCGTCTAGCCAACTGCCAGGTAGGAGGTACTCAGGACTTGCCCAGTAAATCAAGAAACCAGACCAGACCATAAGAGTGAGAACCGGGAAATTCACCCAATGATTCCAACGCACCATCAATGAATGCTTCTGTTCGATCTGGAGTTTCATTGGTTGCAGGCTATCGTGCAAAAAAGTTCGATTCAACAGGAGTATACTAAGCTTGTAGATCGGCAGGGGTGGTTATGACAGTCGTTAAACATATCTCCATAATTCTTTTGGCAAGTTTGCTCATACTCATACCGCTAGCAGTGAGTGCGGCAACCGAAACGGCAGTTCTAGCGGGCGGATGTTTTTGGGGAATGGAAGAGGTGTATCGTAAAGTGCCAGGCGTGCAAAGCACCGAAGTGGGATACACGGGTGGTACCATGGCCAATCCCAACTATCAGATGGTCAGCTCGGGTATTACAGGACATGCAGAAGCCCTCAGAGTTCAGTTCGACAACTCCAAATTAAGTTATGAACAGGTCCTGAAAATCTTTTTCCGTATGCATGACCCGACCACAATGAATCGGCAGGGTAATGACATCGGATCGCAATATAGATCTGAAATTTTTTATCTCGATCCTCAACAAAAGCAAACTGCTGATAAAGTCATTGCTCTGGTGAACAGTTCAAGAAAGTGGCCAGCACCTGTTGTTACCAAAGTGGAGCCGGCCCAAAAATTCTATCGAGCCGAGGAGTATCATCAAAAGTATTTGGTGAAAAATCCAGACGGCTATAATGATCATTATCTGCGCAATTTTGAGTTTTGAAACAGGCCTCAAGATGGGATCGTCTCGTGTTGAGACACGCTGGTCTCGTCAGGAGTCCTAAGCCTCTGTTCTGTCGACAGTTTCACGGATATATTCGTAACAAAAGAATCGAGAAACTGGTCCCCGGAAAACCAAAATCTTCCGATAAGAAGATATGCGTAAAATAGCTCTCGCCGCCGTCATATTTTTATCCGCTTGCTCCTCTCAAAAAGCTCGTCAACCGAGTTCTGTTGTTGAGGTGCCACCAAATGCCATGGATTTAGAACAGGCTCTTACACAAGGGACTGAACCCACGTTGGAATATTTGAAATCTCACATTGCAGTGAAGAGCTACGACGGCCTTTATTCAAAAGATCCTGCGGTGAATGTGCCTAAAAATCTGCGCCCAGAGAAGTCCGCGCCGATTACCAAAGAGAAAAAAGAGCAGCAAGCATTCTTGCGTAAATTCCGTGGTTGGAGTCCAGCGAAGCGTGCGCATCACGGTGAAGAACTGGTGAGTGGTTTTAACTGTGAAAAAGCGCTTGAAAGTCAGGCCCTGGGTTATTCTCTGGAATTAGATTTCCCAGAAACTCGTGCTCGCGATGTTTCTCAGTCCTTGCATGAGAAAGTTTTGACGTGCCCAGAATTCCCTAAGCAAGAAAGCGTCTTCAGGCTTGCGGTCTTTGCTATTCAAAAAGGGGAGTGCCCAAGGGCTCTTGAAGTTTTGAATGCCAATCCAGTACCGGAAGAAAAAGGCATGCGCGATCGTGCAAGCTATATCCGTGGGTTCTGTTCTCAGACTGCGCAAGAGCAACCTGCCAAACGCAACCCCTTGGGTGGCTATGGTATTTTGTTAAGCGGCGATCAGATGAAAACAAACATCACGGACACTCACTGGTTCTTGGGTACGTCCAGCGGTGATGAAGAGTGGGATCGCCTGTTGGCATCCTTTGTTGAGTTGACTGAAAAAGGCAAAAGCGAAACGGTTCAGTACCTTTCTGGTAAAATGAATTTTGAAAAGTTCAGAACACTGCCGTTGCCATTTCAAACATCCATGTTGGTGTTGATGAACTTAAACGGTGCTGATTTGGCGGTTTTTCAAACTCTGCATAAGTATTTGGCTGAGCACCCGGATACATTGACGCCATCGGTGTCCACGCTGCTTTTCCCGATTCGTTATTGGAAAGAGATCGTAGAGAACAGTAAGAATGCGGACCCGATCTTGGTTAAGGCGTTGATTCGTCAAGAAAGTGCTTTCAACCGTGTGGCTCGCAGTCGCGCTCGTGCCGCGGGCTTGATGCAGTTGATTTATCCAACAGCGAAACATTTTGGTGTGAAGCAACCTAAGCAGCTCTTGAGTCCTGAGATGAATATTCATGCAGGCTCTGAGTTCTTGGCTCGCTTGATTGAAGACTTTGGCTCTGTTGAGCTGGCATTGGCGGCTTACAATGCCGGCCCGGCAATGGTGCGCCAATGGCAGAAACGCTATCCGACAGAAAATATCGATCTGTTCGTTGAAATGATCCCTTACACAGAGACGCGCGAGTATGTGCGCCTTGTGAAGCGCAACTACAAGATCTATCAGTCGATCTTAGTGAAGCCGCAAGTTCTTGGGGCGAATACACACTAAAAGTAAATCAAAAAAATCTTGAAGAAAGCCGCACCCACAAAAGTGATGCGGCTTTTGTTTTTTATATATCAAAATGAGCTCTCAGAATTTCTTCGCGTTAATTTTAGGCAGATCAAAGTAGACTCTTGTTCGCATATACCTAGAGATATATTCCAAATTCCCAGATTAGTACGAGAACGTGACAAAATCCTTATATAGTACATCCGTTCGATTATTTTTTAGTAAGAGATCAGAAATTCATTAATTACCAAATATGAGCTCTCCGAGAAGTCTGTGTGCCTCAACCTTTTTGGAGGATATAACTCAATGAGCACTGCGCGTAAATTGGAACACTTGAATCAACCGGATGAATTATCAACATTGAAAGAAGAGCTCAAAGCCCTACACCGTGTTCAGGCGGTCATTGAGTTTAATCTCGATGGAACCATTCTCAACGCCAACGACAACTTCTTAGGTGCTGTTGGATATGGACTTGGAGAAATCCAAAATCAACATCACTCTATGTTCTGTGAACTAGAATATACGAAGTCTCCAGAGTACAAGAATTTCTGGGCGACCTTAGCCAGGGGTGAATACGTTGCCGGAGAATTCCGACGACTTGGCAAAGGCGGTAAGGAAATTTGGATCAATGCCTCTTACAACCCAATTTTTGATGATTCCGGCGTGCCCTATAAGGTTGTGAAGTTCGCGACGGATGTGACAGCTCAAAAACTAAAGAATGCCGAGTACGAAGGAAAGATTCAGGCGATTTCAAAAGCTCAAGCAGTTATTGAATTCAATTTGGATGGTACTATTCTTGAGGCCAATGAAAATTTCCTTAAAACATTGGGTTACAGTCTTCCAGAGATCAAAGGGAAGCATCACCGCATGTTCTGTGACGCTGAGTACACGCGCGGTGCGGATTACGATCTTTTCTGGAAAAAACTCAACCGGGGCGAGTTCGATTCGGGTCGCTATATGCGCTTCGGCGCCGGTGGCAAGAAAATCTGGATCCAAGCGACTTACAATCCGATTATGGATGCCAATGGTGTGCCATATAAAGTGGTGAAGTTTGCAAGTGACATCACTCAACAAGTTGAGTTGGAACAAGCTGTAAAATTGAAGGCCGAAGAAGATCAAAGAAAGGTCGATGAACTTCTGGCGGTTGTTAAAAAAGCTGCTGAAGGTGATCTGACTTCTGCTATCACAGTTTCTGGTAACGATGCTTTGGGACAATTGGCTCAAGGTATTTCGCAAATGATGACGGATTTGCGCTCGGTGATCGGTAAGGTTGTGGGATCAGCCAATAGTTTTGGTTCGAGCTCAAAATCTATCGCAGACCAATCTAGCACAGTGGCAGCTGGTGCCTTGAGCCTAGGCGCGACAGTGGAAGAAATGAATGCTTCCATTGAGGAGTTTACGGCATCTATCGCTTCTATTGCTGATAATACTAAGAAAGCAAATGAGCTGGCGAAAGTCACTCAGAAGGAAGCGGAATCTGGTAGCCAAGCAATTACGAAATCAATTGAAGCCATGGAGCTTATTAATAAGTCTTCTGAAGATATCAGCGAGATCATCAAGGTGATCAGCGAAATCGCGAGCCAAACCAACTTATTGGCCTTCAATGCGGCTATCGAGGCAGCTCGGGCTGGTGAACATGGTTTGGGATTCTCGGTGGTAGCAGATGAGGTTCGTAAACTCGCCGAGCGTTCATCACAAGCGACGAAAGAGATTTCTAAACTGATCAATGAATCTGTGAAGCGCGTCGAACAGGGCAGCGCGATCTCGCAACAAGCTGGTGAGGCTTTTGGTAAGATCGTCGGCGGTATTGAGAAAACAACTCAAGCCATCTCGGAAGTAACTGTTGCAGCGGAAGAGCAATCCGAAGCGGCAAAAGGTGTCAGCTCCGCGATTCAACATATCGCTTCGGAATCGGAGAAATCAGCTCAAGCTTCTGAAAGTATTGCTAACTCCACTCGTGGATTGGTTTCAGAATCTGATGATTTGAATAAGACCGTAGCAAGATTTGTGGTGTAAGAGATGAGCGAGGCTTCTGAGAAACTCAGTGGAGCAACCCTAAGACGGTTGCTCCAATTAGTGAAAGTGCATACTGGAATTACTATGGAAGAACGCAAGCGCGAGCTTCTGTTTGGTCGCATTCGCCCTCGAATGCGTGCTTTGGGGCACGAAACTCCAGAGCAGTATGTGGACTATTTGGAATCGAATTCCGAGGAGACTCAGGAGTTCGTAAATCGTGTCACCACCAATGAAACTTTATTCTTTAGAACTCCCATTATTTGGGAGTTTTTTACGACTAGCTATCTTCCTGAATGGTATGCAAAGAATCCCGATCAAGTTTTAAAGATCTGGTCTGCGGCAAGCTCTTCGGGCGAAGAGGCTTGCAGTATTGCGATGTCCTGCGAAGAGTTTAGACTGAAGAATCCGTCCTTCCGTTATAAAATTCAAGCGTCTGATATCTCAACGGATGTTTTAAATATTGCTCGTCACGGGAACTTCAAAGACAAATCAGTGGAAGATTTGCGTAAAAAACAGCCCATGATCTTTGAGAAGTACTTCAGAGAGAATTCCAGTGGACAAGCTCGCTTTGCAGAGCATGTTCTGGGAACTATCGAGTTCTTTGTGCACAACTTGCACAACCGTTCGCCGAAGACTGAGTTCTTTGACTTGGTTTTTCTGCGCAATGTTTTGATTTACTTTAACGAAGCGGACCAAGAGTTGGTTTTGCGAAACATCCATGGTGCTTTGAAAAATGGTGGTACTTTGATTGTCGGAGAGTCAGAGTCGTTGGCTCGTTTGAAAACCTCGTTTGAATTCAGTCGACCCCTAATTTATAAAAGGACCGCCTGATGTCGAAGATCGAGCATCATGTAAAAATCGGGCAAATTAAAACGGCACGTTCTGGAGAAGTCTTAAAGACAGTGCTTGGTTCTTGCGTGGGAATTGCTTTGATCTGGAAATGCAAAGGCATCTTTGCATTGGCTCACTGCCTTTTACCGGAATGTATCAATCAACGTCAAACTGGGGACGCTCGCTATGTCAGCGAAACCATCCCCCGCATGCTCGAGCAAATGGGTGCCACGCCTTCTGATGCGTCGGAAATTGTGGCTGTGGTAGCGGGGGGCGGTCAAATGATGGACGTTGAGAAGCCCTATGTGAAATTCATCGTGGGGACTGAGAATTTGAAAATGGCCAAAAAGCATCTCGATAAATTTGGAATCAAGGTCATCGCCTTTGAACCCGGTGGCGAGAGTGGGACCAAGATGCGTCTTGATACAGAGACAGGTTCGTTTGAGATCGAAAAAATTCCAAGGTCGGCTTAGGAGAAGGCATGGAGAAGTCATCAGCGTTGCAAATGTATGCGTCTTTTCGCTTAGGAAGTTCTGAGCTGGCTATATCCGTCTCTTCTTTGCAAGAGGTGGTAAATTTCCCAGAGAAAATCAGTACCATTCCTTTGGCTCCGGATTACTTGACAGGGATCTTTAATCTGCGTGGAGTAGTGATTCCCGTGGTGGATATCGGCAAAATGCTGGGCATTGAAACG
>JAGIAF010000006.1:10430-12924 GCA_017745015.1 Bdellovibrio sp.
GCTTTTTGATTCCACGTCTGAAATTTTGAATGTGCCGCCGGAGGCGGTGTGCAGTTACCAAGATGCTCCAGAAGGCAATAAAGCTGTGATTCGCAGTGTTTTAAAACTTCAAGGTGGCGATCGCTTGGTAGAAGTGATTGAGCCAACGTCTCTTTTGAAAATCGAGAACATCGCAGCCGTTATCGAACAAGGAAAAACTCCTTCTGAAGAATTGACTCGGAAGAAAGCCAAGCGCTGTCAGTGTATTTCTTTCGGCGCAGGCGGTGTCGAGTTTGGCCTTGAGATTTCTGCGATTCGTGAGATCGTACGTGTTCCTGAAATCAAACGCAGTGTTTTGGCCGTCGACTATTGCGTCGGTATGGTAAATCTGCGCGGAATGATTATTCCGATTTTGGATTTGCAGAGATTCTTAAAACTTGGCGAACCTCAGGGTATGGACATTGAAAAGAAGCGCATCGTCGTTTTGAAATTAGAGCAAGTTCAGGTCGGCTTTCTAGTGGACAGTGTCGACAGCATTGTGACCTATTTTGAGGACGAAGTTTTGCCCATTCCTCTTTTCCAACAGGATAAGATGGATATGATGGCGGGAATGCTGCCGCGCCCGAATGGCGTGAATATTCTTTTCTTGAACGAAGAGAAGATGTTAACGGCTTCGGAGGTTGTTGAAATCACTCGCGGTCACAGCAGTCTTTACGGCAAAGATGACAACCGTACTCAAGCGACAAAGGAAAAAAGCAGTGACAGGAAACCTTACATCTCCTTTAAGCTTGATTACCTCTTGTCGGCACGGTTGAGCTCTATTGATGAAATTGCCAAGGTGAGCGAAGAAATTATGAAGCCGCCGGGTTATCCAAACTACGTCGTCGGAGTGATGAAAATGCGTGGCGAGGTGGTTATGTTGATTGACCTGCGCGCTTATTACGGAATGACTCCTACCGAAAATCCAGCGAACTCTCGCATTTTGATTATCAAAACGGCGAGAGGCAAGATGGGGCTGTTAGTGGACTCGGTAGAATCTATCGATACAGTCGATGAATCCAAAAAATTGCAGATTCCTATGATTCTTGCGCAAACTGCTGCGGCCGCTATGCGTGGTGATATGCGCGAGGTTGTGGAGATGGCAGATCTGAGCGGTAACAAGAAGACCTTCATGATTTTGGATGTGCCTGAGCTCATGAAACGCTTGGAGCAACAAGCGGCCTGATTGTTCGCATGGAGGCGCAAGTTGCAAAACACTTCAGTGAAAGCTATGGTGTGGTATGCAACACGCGGATATCATTTTCTATAATGGCAAGATTTCTACTTTAAGCGCTCTCACTAAAGATGCGGCAGCCGTTGCGGTCCTGGGGGACCGCATTTTATTAGTCGGTAGTGACGATGAAGTCATGGCGATGCAGGCTCCTCATACCGTGATGGTGAACCTCAATAAGCGCCGTATGGTTCCCGGTCTCATCGACAGTCATATGCATATTATTCGTGGTGGATTGAATTACAATATGGAACTGCGTTGGGATGGCGTCGAGTCCTTGGCCGTGGGGTTGCGCATGCTCAAAGAGCAGGTGACAAGAACACCGGCGCCACAATGGGTGCGCGTTGTCGGTGGTTTCACCGAACATCAGTTTCATGAAAAGCGTTTGCCTACGATCGAAGAACTGAACAAGGTGGCTCCAGACACACCGGTTTTCATTTTACACCTTTATGACCGTGCCTTGCTCAATGGCGCCGCTTTAAAAGTTTGTGGTTTTACCAAAGACACTCCGAATCCTCCCGGTGGGGAAATCATTCGTGATGATAAAGGCCATCCTACGGGAATGCTTCTGGCCAAACCTAATGCTATGATTCTGTATTCGACTTTGGCAAAAGGTCCGAAGCTTCCTCTTGAATATCAAATCAATTCCACTCGTCATTTTATGCACGAGATGAATCGCTTGGGTGTCACCGGAGTTATCGATGCGGGTGGGGGATTTCAAAATTATCCCGAAGACTATGAAGTGATCGATCGTCTTGCGAAGGACAATCAGCTCACAGTGCGCATCGCCTACAATCTTTTTACTCAAAAACCAAAAGGCGAAGTGGAAGATTTCACACGTTGGACACAATCCGTTCGCATGGGCCAAGGAGATTCTTTCTATAAGCACAACGGGGCGGGAGAGATGTTGGTATTCTCTGCGGCGGACTTTGAAGATTTCCGTCAACCTCGCCCGGATTTGCCGGAAGGGATGGAACAGGATCTTGAAGCTGTTGTCAGAATTTTGGCAGAAAATCGTTGGCCGTTCCGTCTTCATGCAACTTATGACGAAACTATTGATCGCGCATTGACTGTCTTTGAACGAGTAAATCGCGAGATTCCTTTCAAGGGGCTGCATTGGTTCTTTGATCATTGCGAGACCATTTCGCAAAAGAACATTGATCGCATCGCAGCTTTAGAGGGTGGTATCGCCATTCAGCATCGCATGGCTTACCAAGGCGAATATTTTGTGGAACGCTATGGCGC
>JAGIAF010000006.1:12934-20735 GCA_017745015.1 Bdellovibrio sp.
GCGCAGATGCGGCCCGAGAAACTCCTCCGATCAAGAGAATGTTAGGAGCGGGAGTCAACGTGGGTGCGGGTACCGATGCCACGCGAGTTGCCAGTTACAATCCCTGGGTTTGCCTTTATTGGTTGGTCACAGGAAACACGGTGGGTGGTTTGAATTTGTATCCGGAGAAAAACTGCCTGGATCGCGAGACCGCATTGAAACTTTGGACCAGCGCTAACACGTGGTTCTCAAATGAAGAAGGTGTGAAGGGGCAAATCAAAGCGGGGCAGCTCGCGGACTTTGCCGTATTAAGTGATGACTTTTTCTCTATTGCGAAGGAAGAGATTAAAGATCTGGCCTCGGTGATGACGGTGGTGGGTGGAAAGATCGTTTATGGTTCGGAAGAGTTTGGTGGAATGTCGCCAGAGCTTCCTCCTGCGATGCCAGATTGGTCCCCGGTACGTTATTACGGCGGCTATCAATCTCGTTCGGTAGAATCTAGACGCTTTGCTCAGGACAGCGTCAGCTTCTTGTCGAAATGCTGCTCCGTGCATTTGGCTCCCAAGAATCAGCGAAACTCCCTCGAAGAAGTGATGATGGATTGGAGTTTAGGCTGTTCATGTTGGGCCTTTTAAATGACAGTATAATTAGTCCCTGCGTTATCGTATTTTGATATTGTAATGGTCCCCCAAGTGCGGTCTAAAAATGGGCAATTTGGAGGGGGACCAAACTATGTCTAAATTTATTTCTGCTTCGATGCTTTCTGCGATTTTCATGCTTTCGGCATGTACGCCTTCGAGCAAATACGTAGATAACTTTGTTCAAAACGGTTCAATTATTGGTGGTGAGCCAGTTCTTGCTGATGAGTCTATTGCAAAATCAACGGTTGCGATCTTGGCAACAGTGATTACGAGCGACGGCCAAATGGGTCGTTTCCTTTGCACAGGTTCTATCATTGCTCCAAAAGTTGTTATGACAGCAGCTCACTGCGTGCCAGGTAATGAGTACGGTCGTGTTTCTTACAGTTTGATTTTCGGTACCAACATGAAAACTGGTGGCATGGCGACTCGCAAAGTTGCGGCGGCTAAAGTTCACCCGAACTACGGTGATGGTGACAGACGTCTTGAAGAGACGATCAAAAGATTGGAAAAAGAAGGAAACCCAACAGGTGAAGGCGTAACCTTGTCTGATTCCGAACAAGGTGCAGATAACAATGATATCGCTCTTTTCAAAATCGATGGCGATCTTCCAGCGGGTTTCAAACCGGCTGAGATGTTGACCGATGATACTTTGTTGAAACCAGGAACGGCCGTGACATTGGCAGGCTACGGAACAACTTCAGTTAAGAAAACTCCGGTGGATCCCGCAAAGTTCCCAGATCTTGATGAAGCGATCGCTTCAGGTAAAGTTTCATGCAATTACGCAAAAACTACGTGCTTCATCATCCGTAATCAAAACGAAAATATTTTGAAAAAAACGATGGTTCAAGTAACTCAAAACTTTGGTGCGACAGAAGTTATTTTGGATCAGTCACAAGGTAAAGGCGCTTGCCACGGTGACTCTGGTGGTCCGGCATTCTTGAATGTTCGCGGTGTTGAGTACCTTTGGGGTGTAACAAGCCGTGGTTCAGGTAAAGATGGTATCGACGATTGTTCTGATATGAGCATCTACACGAAAGCTAACGACCAACTAGACTTCATCAACAGCACGCTGAAGGAATGGGGTCTTTAATCCTTTCTTGATATACTGATTCTACGCATGAGACGGGGTGGATGATTGTTCTGCTTCGTCAATGCTCTAAACTCATAGAGTGACAAAAACAGTGCGTAGAACCCTTATTACTCTCGCCGTTCTTTTGGGGCTGTACTGCCTGGTGGGGTTCTTTTTAGTTCCTTACATTGCCTCTCGGCAAATCACAAAAAATATTGAAAAGCGCTTGGGTGTTACGCCGCAGATCGGGAAGATCTCGCTGAATCCTTTTACCTTTGTTGCCTCCATTGAGAATTTTAATATCCCTGGCAAAGAGTCCACGGCCGAAGTGCACAGTCGCTTGCAGTTTGAAAAGTTCGCGGTGAACTTAACGGTTTATCCTCTTTTGCAAAAAGAGCTGCATTTTAAAACTGTAGAGCTTAAAGGCGCGAGGGCACAATTCATTGTTTATCAAGATGGCTCAACCAATTGGGATATGAAGCCTGGTCCTGAAACCGCCAAAGAAACCGGCGACGAAGCCAATGAGGATGGCAAAGAATGGACCCTGACCTTGGAATCAGTGGAGATCAGTAAAAGCACTTTTGACTTCTGGGACCACACCCATGCTTCGCCACTGCATATTCCGCTAGGGCCTTTGCACTTAACCGCAACCAATATCAGCACCTCGTTGGGGAGTCACACGTCGCTGCGAAGTTTAGCCATCTCTGTTGGAGAACGAGGGCATTTGAACTTAAGCGGCAGTATGAGTGTGAAGCCTTTCACAGCACAAGTGGCTCTTGATGTGAAGGATCTGCCGTTGGATTTTTTAACGGCCTATCTTTCGGACCGCACGTGGCTTTCGCTTTCAAAGGGCTCTTTGGATCTGCGAGGGGAGTTGAAGTATGCCCAAGGCAATATCACCTTTGGTGGTTCCTCTGAAGTGCGCGATCTGCAAGTTCTTCAAGAGAATGTCGAAAAGCCCGTGGTCACTTGGAAGGTCATGGAGCTTAAAGACATTCAACTTTCTACGAGACCCTTTGATCTCAAAATTCGTGATGTGGGATTGGATGGGTTGAATACACAGGTGGTGTTGCGGGCAGATGGCGCCTTAAACTTTCGTTCTTTTATGAAGACCGCGGCGCCACCGCCCACGGGACAGGAAGCTCCAGGGCCCTCTGCCAGCGAATCAACGTCGTTGTCTTACTTGATCTCACAGCTGCGTTTAAGCAATGCGGAACTTGATTACGCTGATGAACAGATTAAACCTCACTTCAGAGCCCACATTCACAGTCTTGATGGGACGATTCTGCCGATATCAAATGAACAGGGCGAAAAGATCAATGTTACACTCTCGGGCAAGGTTGAAGCCTACGGAAAATTTCAAGGCCATGGCTTCTTAATCCCATTAGAGAAACCGGTTCTGGATTTCACAGCGAGCTTTCACAACATCGAACTCACCACCTTCACGCCGTACTCGGGGCGTTTTGCCGGTTATGAAATCAGCAAAGGTAAACTCTTCTTGGATATTAACTATAAGATCGTTAACAACCGCATTCGCGGCGATAACAAAGTTCTGCTCGATCAATTCACTCTGGGCAATAAAGTGGAAAGCGAGAAGGCAGGGCCGTGGCCGTTGAAGTTTGCGCTCGCTTTGATGAAAGATCGTAAGGGACAGATTAAATTCAAACTTCCGGTGGCGGGACAGTTGAATGATCCTTCATTTTCTTGGGGAAATCTGATCTGGACGGCAATTAAAAATTTGGTGGTAAAGATCGTGGCTTCACCTTTTGATTTTATTGCAAGTCTTGTCGGGGGCGGTAAAGATTTGCAGAGCATTCGTTTTGAACCGGGCACGACCGAACTGACGGAAAATGAATCTGAGAAAATCGCCAAGATCGCCGAAGCTCTTGCAGATCGTCCTCAATTGGCGATGGAGATTAAGGGCGAGTACTCGCAAGCTGATATCGATGCTCTTGAAGAGAAGAATCTCGAAAAGAAACTCGAGCCCTATTTGAAACGTCATAAAGGAGATCAATCCAAGGCCCTGAAATCTTTTGCTCAAGGGGCGCTCAGTAAAGAAGAGCTTGAAAAGACCAGTCCTGAGGATCTCGTCAAAAAGCTGGCTCGCAAGATTCCGGTTTCTGAGGATCAGTTGAAGGCTCTGGGATTAGCGCGAGGTAATGTGGTCATGGGTTTACTTGCAGCGCAGAAAGTGGACACGCAGCGCGTGTATCTCTTAGCTGGTTCAAAAGGAGACGAGAAGTCGCCGCCTCAAGTCTTTCTCACTTTAAAAGAAAAAAATTGAAAAGCTCTGATCTGAGGACTATGTTGAATAGGTGAGAAGAAAGATTGGTTATCTTTTTAATGCCGTTCTTATCGTATCGTTGCTATCAGTTTTGATTGGCAGCTATCTTTCTTTTCATACAGACTCCTATGAGACCAGTCATGAACAATCTATCAGCTCTCAGATGGATCAGCACGGTGAGCAACATTGCTCTGATCCTTGTGAAAGTGGATTTTGCCACTTAGGGCATTGTGCGAAGTTAGTTATTTATAATGTGAGCTGGTCTGCCCAGTCACTTGAATTGAATTCATTGTTTGTTGGAGACTTCAAACGTCCATCTGACTGCTTTCTTGAAGGTCCTTTCCAACCTCCACGGGTTTAATTTTTTCGTAAACTCGCAATCAGAAATTTAAATTTTAAAAAATAAGGTACATCTATGTTGAATCTTAGATGGCTCTCCGGCTTCGTGGTAGCTATGGCTGCTACTCAAGCGGGAGCCGATACTATTTCCTGCGGTGGGATGAAGTCCTATCGCGAAGTGATCTCTTGCGCTGAACAAAATGCGCCGGAAATTTTGCAACTTGAAGCAACCTCTAAAGCTAAGAAAGCCCATGTGGATGTAGCGACGCAATGGTTGAATCCAGAACTGGCGTTACAATCCGTATCAGGCACATCCCAATCTGACAGAAAGACCGAGACCGATGTGTCCTTGGCTTTTCCCATTGAGCTTGGCAGCAAGCGTTCTGGGCGCAAGCAGGTGGCGGAAGCGAACTCCGCACGTAGCGAAAGTGAGCTGCTGTTGGCAAAGTCTCAAGTCCGAAAGACAGCATTCTTAAAGCTGACACGTCTTCGTCAGATTCTTGACGAGGTCGAGCTAGTGGAGGAGTCGCGCGAGACGTTCACCAAACTTGTTCGTCAATATGAATCACGCCCGGCTCGTTCACCGGAACAAGACGTTTCTTTGACGGTTTTTAAAATAGCTAAGAGTGAATATGGCCTTAAGCGTTTGGAATTTGACGAAGAACTTTCCGATCTTGAAAGCTATTTCAAGATTTCAACAGGTCTGACATTGGAAGATCTTAAAAAAGTTTTGCCACCAAAGGTTGCGAAGTGGCCCGCGTTGAAAGCTCAAGGAGCAAATCCAGTGAAGTCACCAACGTTGGCGATGTTGGAAGCAGAAGTCAATGCAGCTCATGGCGAGCTTCGTCAGGCGCAAGGTGATTCTTGGCCAACATTGTTGTTGGGACCCTCTGCAAAGTTCAGCGAAGAAGCCGGAGAAAACCTGCAGCAATGGGGCTTTAACTTGAGTTTCCCACTGCCGGTATTTAATACGAACGGGGCGGGTCGGTCCGCCGCGAAATTAGCCGCACAATCGGCAGAGCAACGTAAGTCCATTGGAATTCAGCAACTTGAATTGCAAAGAGCTTCTTTAGAGAAGACTTACAAGAAGTCGGTATTCGCTTTTGAAAGTGCTCCTGGTGGAAAAGATCTCGAGCAAAAACATAAAACAGTCGAAGGACTTTTTATGCGTGGCTTAGTCTCGAGTTCTCTTGTGATCGAGGCCCATCGTTCCTTAGTAGAATTCGAAAAAATTCGTAACGAGCGAGAACTTCGCGCCATGGAAGCCTTCCTTGAGATTCAGACTTTAAATGGCGAGAAAGCAGAGTTCGATCTATGAGAACAATTTTTCTGATGTCATTGTTCATGTTTTCAATCTGCAGCCATGCCAGTGAGGAGGCGCATCATGAGGATGATCATCATGCACCAAGCTTTAAACTTTCAGCAGAGGCGACAAAGAATTTTGAAGTAAAAACGATCAAGCTCAGTGGCAAGGCTCCGTGGGGGATTCCTGACAGTGCAGTACTGTATTCCGGTGAAGAGGTGAATATTTACCGTCTTCGTAAGGGTGAATATCAACGCATTGATTTTGAGACCTCTGCGAAAACTGTGGGAACTTTAAAGGTGAAATCTCGCGACCTTTGCGAAGGTGACGAAGTGGTCACTCACGGGGTGGGCTTCTTGCGTGCCGTTGATATTGTTGAATCCGGTGGAGCACCAGAAGGGCATTCACACTAGGTAATTTATGATTAATAAAATAATTCATTTCTCAGTTTATAATAGAGCCCTGGTGCTGTTCTTTACGGGGATGCTGGCGTTGGCAGGAATCTATGCCTTCCAGCATTTACCCATTGATGCGGTACCAGATATCACGAACAACCAAGTACAAATTAATACGACCATCGATGGCTTGGCCCCGGAGGAAATCGAACGTTCGATTACCTTCCCTGTGGAATCTTCCATGCGCGGTATTGCCGGTGTGACGGAGGTGCGTTCGATCACGCGCTTCGGTCTTTCACAAGTGACTGTAGTATTTAAAGACTTTGTTGAGGTCTATCGCGCCCGTCAAATGGTGACCGAGCGACTGCAAGGTGTCCTGAAGGAACTTCCCCAAGGGGCGGAAGCCAAACTCGGACCGATCTCTACGGGTTTAGGTGAGATTTATCAATACACCTTGGATTATAAAAAACCAGCGACGGATCCCAACGAGCGCTTAAAGCAGTTGATGGAAATCAAAGCGTTGCAAGATTGGTTTATTAAGCCACGGCTTCTGACGGTGGAAGGTGTTGCTGAAATCAATACCACTGGAGGCTTTGAAAAGCAGTTCCATGTGCAGCCCGATGTGCAAAAGATGGTTTCTTACGGCATCCATTTCGAGGAGATCGTGGAGGCATTAGAGAAAACCAATAAGAACGTCGGTGGTGGCTATATCGCGCAAACCGCAGAGCAGTTCTTAGTACAAGGAATTGGTCTTTTTAAAAATGCCAAAGATATCGAGAAGGTTCCAGTTAAGCAGCTTGATTCCTTTCGTGTGATTCGTATTGGCGATATTGCAAAGGTCAGTTTAGGAAAAGAACTGCGCACAGGCGCTGCAACTCATAACGGCCGCGAAACAGTGCTGGGCACTGTGATGATGCTCTTGGGAGAAAACAGTCGCACCGTTGCGACTCGTGTGAAAGACAAGGTAGATGAGATTCAAAAGACTCTGCCTGCGGATGTTGAGCTTTCAACAGTTTATAATCGTTCCGATCTGGTTGATGCCACGTTAGGTACGGTCGAGCACAACTTGATGCTCGGCGCGACTCTGGTCATCGTGATCTTGTTCCTACTAATTGGAAATATTCGCGCAGCTGTGATCACGGCTGTGACTATTCCACTTTCTTTGCTCGCTACTTTCCTGGTGATGAAGCCACTGGGTATCTCGGGCAACTTGATGAGTTTAGGCGCATTGGATTTTGGAATCATTGTCGATGGCACGGTGATTTTGATTGATAACTGCGTTCGCTATATTCACGAGCAAAGTAAGAAGGCGGGACGCAAACTCACGCCGGAAGAAGTTCAGCGTGCTGTCTATGACGCCTCCGTTGAAGTGCGTATGGCAGCAGGCTTTGGGGAGTTGATCGTGGTGGTGGTGTTCCTTCCAATCTTCGCCTTGGTCGGTGTTGAAGGGAAGATGTTCACGCCAATGGCTGCAACTTTTGTTATTGCTGTAGCAGCAGCCTTGGTTTTGTCATTTACGACAGCGCCTGCGTTGGCATCCTTAATCCTTCAAGGCAATGCGGAAGACAAAGAACCGAAGTTCATGGTTTGGATTCGTGATTTGTATCGTCCTCTTTTTGAAATGGCTTTTCGCTTTAAGAAGTTCACCTTGTCAGTGGCTGCCGCAGCTGTGGTCATCGGCTTGGTGTTATTAGGCACTCGCGGCGCAGAGTTCTTACCTCAATTAAGTGAAGGATCTTTTGCCTTTCATATGATTCGACCGGTGAATATCAGTCTTGAACAGTCCATCGC